>JAAZZC010000136.1 GCA_014239335.1 Verrucomicrobiales bacterium | reverse complement strand
GCACGGACAGCACTAGAGGTGTTGATAAGGCAGCGAGCAGAAGATATGCCATCTCATAGTGACGCCAGTGGCGGTTTGCTCCTCTCCAACCAAGAGCAAAGAATCCGTAGGCTATTTTACTTATACCTTTCTTCGCACGGTCCCTTAATGTGGCTAGGTCGGGAATAAGACCCACGTACCAAAAAATTACTGACACAGTAAAGTATGTCGAAACAGCAAACACGTCCCAGAGCAGCGGGGATTTAAAGTTTTGCCAAATTCCATTAGCATTAGGAACAGGTGCAAGGAACCAAACCATCCAGAAACGTCCAACGTGAAGCGCAGGGAAAATACCCGCACAAATCACCGCAAAAAGCGTCATGGCCTCTGCCGCGCGGTTCACTGAAGTTCTCCATTTTTGACGGGTCAAAAACAGAATAGCTGAAATCAATGTTCCGGCATGACCGATACCGATCCAAAAAACGAAGTTTGTTATCGCCCATCCCCATCCGACTGGATGATTGTTTCCCCATACTCCTACACCAGTGACGACTAGGTAAGCTAAGCAATATCCCAGCACACCCATGAGAATCACTGACGGAATGAAAAGGTACCACCAAAGTGCTGGCTGGCGATTCTCAACAATACCACAAATTTTATTTGTGACCCAACTCATTGACCGGCCATTAGTGACCAACGGCTCTCTCGCGAGGACCGGTCGAATTGGTTCAGAGGTTGGAACGTCAGCCATTATACTAAATATTAATGTATTTTCTTACTCACAGTTCCTACCTGATTCGCGTCAGGCATTTTCATATTTGGGTTCTTAATCCTCGCCAAATAAGTTGTCCTTGCTCTGAGTCCCAGATACTTAAGCATTTCATAGTTTCGAGGTGATGCCTTCACTTTGCTGACTCTTGATTTAGGATCAGATATATCTCCAAAGACAATTGCATCAGCGGTGCATGCAACTTGGCAAGCAACCTTAATCTTGCCATCAGGCACTTTCACGTCCTTTGAGTCTCTAGCCTTACGCTTTTGATCTATTTTGGCTTCCTGAATTCGCTGAACGCAATAGGTGCACTTCTCCATGACTCCCCTCATCCTGACTGTAACGTTCGGATTCTTTTGCAACTTCAGGCTAGGTGCAACGCCAGTCTTATCCTCATCAGAAAGCGGTCCTTTATAAAGCTGGTCGAGTGGTCTTTTATTATAATCGAAGAAATTAAAGCGGCGCGCTTTATATGGACAATTGTTAGCACAATATCTTGTGCCGATGCACCTATTATACGCCATTGCATTAAGCCCCTCTTCGGTATGAACTGTAGCATTCACAGGACACACGGTCTCACAAGGTGCCGCCTCGCACTGAGTACAAGCCACTGGCTGGGGCATGAATTGAACATTTTCAAAGTCCTCCTCTTCCTCATTAAAATTACCATGGTTGTCGGTATTTGGAGCAAAGTACCTATCCATACGCACCCAATGCATTTCTCTTCCAATGATGACCTGATCCTTACCCACGATAGGTATATTATTCTCTGATTGGCATGCGATTGTGCAAGCATTGCAGCCATTGCAAAGATTCAAATCAATGGACATACCCCATTGCTGCACCCCTTCGTCGCTTAGCTTCTTAACATCTTGGCCACGGTAAACAGACTGCTCAGGAGGAATATGAGAATCCATTCCCCTAGATTGGAATGATGATGAGTGTTCCTCTTCCGGATGCTCGGCATGCGCCTCCTTTGACTTCACGGACTCTTCATCAAATTCGTTTTTGGTTCCGTCTCGGTAAAGCGCTCGTCCTTCCATCAGGAAATGTTCCTGAGTAATCGCTATAGGATAAGTCTTAGTGTTGTAACCCTCTCTTAATTCGACTTCATCAGTGACAAGTTCAACTTTAGCGCCAGTGGCAAATAGTGATGAATCAGCACCTCTTAAGGGATAAACATTAAATCCAGCCGTTTTACCAGTGTCTTCTCCGGCAGATTGTGGAGTCCCTGCAATGGATCCCGCTCCTTCTTGGCCGTAACCCATTGAAATACTGATCGAATCCTTGGCATGTCCGTATGCAGGAAGTACTGGAAAGTAATGAGGTTCTCTTCCGTCAAGCTCAACCCTAATGAGGTGAGCCTTATCCTCTATTACTAGATCTTTATTCTTCCATTCAATGCCCTTAGCTTTTGCTAATTTCTTAATAGTCGAAATTCCCACTAATGCAGCATTGTCCCAGGTCAAGCTGGTTATCGGATCAGGAACCTCTTGTAACCATCCATTATTGATATGGCGTCCGTCCCAGATCTTATTGTCTGTCGTGAAAACAATTTCGTAACCATCCGAATCTGTAACATTATTACCAATGATTCCTTTAGCCGATTCGTAATTAATCTCTGCAATAGCTGAAGGGTATTGACTTTCCCGAAGAAAACCATTTCGTAGTGCCGTGCTCCATAAGGGCTCAGAGTCAGATCCGGCAATAGCTTTGAAAGTTTCCTTCACTGCGTCCTGAACGGGATCCGTGCCAACTGCGGGCTCCTTGTCCGATAACAACTTAAGCAAGAACGCTGTTTCTGAAACCCCATCAAAGAGAGGCGCAATCATCGGCTGAATAACAGAGTATGTTCCATCAGATGCTCTGACATCGCCCCAACTCTCCAGAAAATGAGCGCCCGGGACATGCCAATCAGATGCACGAGCAGTAGCACATAGATTTCTCACACCCAGATGAATTACCGTTTCAACTTTTGAAATCAATTTATCAAATTCCAAATCCGACGGAGCACTATATGCAGGGTCACTTTCGGCACTGATCACCAAAGTTGAAATTTTTCCATCATTAATGGCTTGAGCAAGCTCACCTATGGTCCCTGATGCTGTATGAGATCCACTTACGATTTCAATGGCTTTATCTGACCCTATATTTCCAAGAGCATTATTTATTGCCAGACAGAGGGCATGAACTCCCTCCTCTTGCCTATTACCTGCCAAGACCAAACTCTTGCCCTTGTTTTCATATAGATCCTTAACGGCCTCTTTTATCCAACCTTTAATAGCCTCTGATACTTTACCATCCTCAACTAAAGACTTTAATTTTTCATCACCAGTCAATTCGGCGATTTGCTTAGCAACCTCATTCACTAGGGCACCTTGCTCACTTGCTTTGACCGGGAGCCTGTGATCAGCCATTCCTCCAGTAACAGTGTATTGGTGCTCTACCGCGTACAGCCTATTCATCGGTCCTGGCTTTTCCTCGCCTTCGATATGATCAACCTTACGTCCAACAGAAAAATCAGAAGCGGCACTGTCCGAAACGCGATCCACTCCCATGAAATCAGAGCCTATGGAAAGAATTCGGTGAGCCTTATCAATTTGGTAACGGACATGATTCCCTTTACCAAATAAAGAGGCCGTTGCATTCTTTAGACTCTTGTTGTCAACTGCTTCATATTCGTAAAATCCCACTTCAGAGAATTCTTGATAAAGCAAATCAGCAACCCGTGCTCTTGTCGGGGATGTGCTTGCACCGTGAAGGAAAGCTAAGCCATTACCTTTTGAGCTGGTCCATTCCTTCTTCTTCTCGGAAAAAAATGACCAAAACTCATCAGCTCCAATAGTCTTGGATTCGCCCCTGCCCTTGCGGTAAGAACGTGAACGTTCAGGATCATAAAAATCCAATATCGAAGCAATTGCAAACTGATCAGCAGAACCCACGCTTCCTGGATGGAGCGGATTACCTTGCAGATGTATTGGGCGGCCTTCATGAACTTTGGCTATGACCGGAGTTGCTCCACCCAGCCTAGGCATCGCAGTTGCGTAATAAACTGCCTTGCCTGGTACCATCCACTCAACGCTATCAGAGTATGGAAGGATCTTGCCTACTGGCCTGCGACAACTGGCTAAACCAATGCCCGCTAAAGCCGTAGAAGCCCCCATGAAACGCATGAAACTTCTTCTTGAAAGAGAGTCCTCATCACCTTCTCTGTTCAGTTCAGCAGCACCTTGTGGGAATTCCCTTTCTAGTCGGTTCACGAATGCCGGACTCTGCTCCAATTCACCAAGACTACGGAACATCCGCTTCCCAGCTAATGAATCTTCGGGGTGTTGCCAAACGTGTTTCACTTATTCTTTTTAGTTATAATCGTAAATTGTTTCTATTCATTCACTCTCATCGATGACAACCGCTACAGTTATTGCCTGATGGTGGGCGGACATGCCAAAGATCCTTCAAAACAGAACCTATGACTTTTTGCGTTAATGGCTTGTCGCTGTCAGGAACTAACTTCTCAGCCTGCTCTGATCCCAGCCTCTCCTCTACGTATGCTCTAAAATCCTCCCGCGCCAAATTTTCAGGCTCCCACTTCAAATTAAATACCTCGTCAAGCGGCCTTAAATGTTTTTCCGGCTCCTTATGACAATCAAGACACCAACTCATGCTATGCGGCTTGTCATGATGAACCACTCGCATCTCTCCAACGTCACCGTGACAACTAGCACAACTAACTCCACGATTCACATGTGCAGAGTGATCAAAATAAACATAGTCAGGGGCACGGTGAACTCTGACCCATTCGACTGGCTTCCCGTCATAGGATTCGTAATTTTTATCAACTGCTTTACGAATTGGCTCAATCTTTGGACTGTCAGTTTTAACGTGTTGATGACAATTCCAACACGTCGAAGCAGAAGGTACATTGGCGTGACCAGAATTCTCGACAAATGAATGGCAGTACCGGCAATCCATTCCAAGCTGTCCCACATGTAGCTTATGATCATATGGGACTGGTTGATCAGGTTGATAACCCACTCTTGCGTACTTAGGAGTAAAGTAATACGTAACGGCTGCACTGACTCCGATGCCTAATATGATAAGGGCACCGACAATCTGCAGGGGCAATGTATTAATCCAACGCGGAAAAGGATTGGCCATTTAAGGGTTAATTAAGTATTCTATAATATCTTGTGAAAAATTTCACAAGAGAAATTTACGGTATTTTTATCTCAATCGACCTGCACTCTAAGCGCGAGAAGCATTTGCTTACATTAAATAGAATTTCTCTAGTTTTTTTGGCCCAAAATAAAGAGTTTGATGGCCTCCATTCGATCGGAAACGCCTACTTTGCTGAACATGCTGATGATTGACAATTCTCATCGCAAAACCTGCCATTCTCTGATTCACACTTCTCACAAATAAAAATCTGCAAATTACACGGTTTATATGCGCAATTCTTATATCTTTGGGTGGAAATCTCACAATGACAACAAACTGCAATCACTTTTGGGTTAGTAGAATTGACCTCGACTCCGATTCTCTGGTCAAAAACATAGCACTGCCCATCAAAATTCTTACCTTTCGTTAATGCATCATTCCCATAATTGATGATTCCTCCATCTAATTGAGCCACCGAGCTGAATCCTTCCTTCATTAAAAATCCAGACAATTTTTCACAGCGGATTCCACCAGTACAGTAAGTGAGTATTCTTTTGTTCTTTGAGTCTGAAAAGTTCTCCTTAATCCATTCAGGAAAATCTCTAAAATTGTCAACTGGTGGACAAATAGCTCCTTTGAACCTCCCAAGATCAGACTCGTACTTGTTTCTACCATCAAACAATAGAACGTCATCATTGCCCATTTCTTCAAGGAATTGCTCAGGTGAAAGCCGTTCTCCAGTAATTTTCTCAGGGTTAATATCTTGTTCTTTGGTCAAGTGCAAGGAAACGATCTCCGATCTAACCTTTACTGAAAGTTTTTTGAAAGCATGGCCGTTGTTAGACTCAACCTTAAATTCCATTTCCGAAGTCCCTAAAAGCCCTAGAGTTTCCTTAATGTAGACCTCAGTTGAGTCTTTTGTTCCTGAAACAGTTCCATTAATGCCTTCTCCCGCGATAATGATTCTCCCCTTCAAATCATGCTCATTGCAAAGGTTGGTCTGTCTTTTAGCAACTTCATCAGGATGCTCTATCGGAGTGTACAGGTAATACAACAGGACTTGATAAGGATCAGACATATTTGCGCTAAATTATTTCAACCCGCACATTCTGTACAAAGTGTACTTCCCGGCAGAGCCTCTAACCTGTCAAAATTAATCTCATTACCGCACCCTTGGCAAATGCCAAAATCAGCCATCAGAATTTTCGTAAGAGCATTTTGAAGTCTGACATCCTCATCTCTTAAACGTTCGAGCGCAGCCTCATTTACACTCTTGTCTTGCATCGCCTCGAGCCGAGTCAACCTTCCAAGTCCCTTGTCAGGAGATATTGGCTTGGTTGATTCTTCGAGATCAGCAATTCTCATCCCAATCTCAACGGATCGTTCAAGGATACGCTCACGAAGCAGTGCTTTTTTTTGTGAATCCATTTAGATACCTATATAAATCGCTACAGAGCAAAGCTTCAAGGTCAACGCTCGATTCTTACAGGAAAATACGATCTTCGAAGACTTGAAATGCATCACTTGCCTGAAATCCCTCAAAAGGGTAACCTATCTCACTTAAGGTATCTGATGCTCCCCTGGTTCAATAACGACAAATTCCCTTTGTATCTAGCCCCAATGGCTGGTGTCACTGACCGAATCTTTCGTTCCATCTGTAAAGAACTAGGGGCAGATGTAATGGTAACCGAGTTCGTATCTTCTGAAGGCATCATTAGGCGGGATGATAGGACAAGGAAATACACTGAATTTGATGATGAACAGCGACCAGTAGGAGTTCAACTCTTCGGTGCTGATGGTGAAAAAATGGCTGAAGCAGCCAAAAAAATTCTCGACTGGAAAAGACCTGACTTCATTGACATCAATTTCGGTTGCCCAGTTAAAAAAGTCGTTTCCAAAAATGGAGGTTCTTCATTATTAAGAGATTGCCCTGTCTTGGAGAAAGTAGCCTCATCCGTTGTCAAGGGCATCGGGTCGCAGGTCCCAGTCACTGGAAAAATACGCATTGGCTGGGACCAAGAATCCATCAACGCCGTTCAAGTATCAAAGATCTTGGAAGGCTCAGGAATGCAAGCCATTTCAATACATGGGAGAACACGCTCACAAAGTTACGGAGGCCAGGCCGACTGGAACGTGATTGAAGAATGCGCGCAAGCTGTATCAATTCCCGTGATTGGGAACGGTGACATCTTAACAGGCAAAGACGTGGAACATCGAAAAAAAACAACTGCGGTATCAGGCGTCATGATAGGAAGGGCGGCAATGCAAAACCCATGGATTTTCCGCGACGCTAAACACTATCTAAGAACTGGGCAGCAACTGCCCCCAGCATCACTTGAAGAAAGATGGAACTTAATTAAAAGGCACTGTCGTCAGGCCATTGATTGGGGACGTTACGGCAATGAACAGCAAACATTAATGGCAATGCGATCAAGGCTAATGGCTTATTCAAAGGGCATCCCGGGCAGTAAACGGTTAAGATCTAAGCTTAGTACTGTTGTTACAATGGCTGACATTGAGAACCTCTCGATAGAACATATGAAATTCCATGAAAATAAAGCCGCCATCAACGAGCCCATTGCGCTAGTATAATAAAAACCTTTCGCTTTTCATTTAGTATGAACATAGAACCTAATATCTTTTTCTGGATCATTCTCGTTGCCATAGTAGGAATCTTTGCCCTTGATCTGTTCTCTGAATGGCTGAACCTCAAGGGATTAAGACTTGAACTCCCTCAAGACTTTAAGGACGTCTTTGATCAGGAAAAATACTCAAAATCCCTAGAGTATACTCGCATAACAACCAAATTCGGAGCAATCCAGTCCAGTTTTGACATCTTAATATTTCTGTTCTTCTGGGTCATTGGCGGGTTCGGATGGCTGAGCCATAAAATCATTGAACTCGGTCACGACCCGGTCCCTTCGGGCCTATTATTTTTCAGTATATTGTTCATCGCAGCAGGTCTGATGAATTTACCTTTTGAAATTCATGAGACATTTAAAATTGAAGCGAAATTTGGTTTCAATAAAACAACACGTTCAACATTCATCGGTGACAAAATTAAGGGGCTCTTTCTTGGAGCCTTGATCGGACTTCCTGTCCTCGGCCTGATCATATGGTTATTTGAAAGTTTTGAAAATGCCTGGCTCTGGGGCTGGATTTTCCTTTCGGGATTCTCCTTACTGATGGCTTATTTAGCACCGGCAATTATCTTGCCCCTATTTAATAAATTTGAACCGTTAGAAGAAGGAGAACTCAAATCCGCAATCAATGACATGGCAGAAACCTGTGAATTTCCACTCACTGAACTATCAGTGATGGACGGGTCAAAAAGGTCAAGTAAATCAAATGCATTCTTCACAGGCTTTGGCAAAAATAAAAAGATAGCATTGTACGACACCTTAATAGCCAATCACAGCACTTCTGAATTAGTCGCGGTATTGGCTCATGAGATTGGACACTTTAAAAAGAAACACATCATGCAAACATTGTTTCTTGGAATTGCTCAGACAGGTGTTCTGTTTTTTGTTTTAGGGTTTTTTATCAGGAGCGAACCGTTGTCATCTGCCTTTGGAGTAAATGAACCAAGCGTCTATTGTTCCTTATTGTTTTTCACTCTTCTATTTAAACCAATAAGCAAGATTCTTTCGGTCCTCATGAATATATTAAGTAGAAAGAATGAATTCGAAGCAGACGCTTATGCCGCTAATGTTACAGGAAATTCAGACTCCTTAATTACCGCACTCAAAAAACTTTCCGCTGATAATCTCTCAAACCTGACGCCTCACCCATTCTATGTGTTCATGCACTACTCTCATCCACCTGTCAGTGAGAGAATCATAGAGTTACGTAAGCTTTCTTAGCGGCTAAAGTAAAATTAATTAAAGTTTCCTTACTAGATTGGCAGGAAACCTGCTTGATTAAAAACTAATGTAATATCACATTAGGCCTACGGAACCAATTCGGCAACCATGGCTGGCCCTGAATTACAACACTCACAGACTCAATCGCTGGAACTGCGAGCAAAGATTGCTCCACAAATGCAGCAAAGTCTTAATGTATTACAAGCGACTACCTTAGAGCTCAATCAAATGATCGGGCAAGAATTAGCCCAGAATCCAGTCCTTGAAGAAGAGTCCGTTGATATTTCCATCGAAGAGGAAGGCCTTGATAAGGACGAGGATGATTTTGATGAGGAATTTTCAGAATTATCTCAACTAGATCAAGAATGGCGCGAGTATCTTCAACAGAGCAGGTCAAATGCGCCGAGACGAGATGATGACAATGAGCGTCGTCAGCGAATGATGGACTCCATCATTGAACCGCAAACCCTGTCAGAGCACTTAATTCAACAACTTAACACATCTGATTCCAATACCGAAATAAGAGACCTCGCTGAGATGCTGATCGGAAGCGTTAATGAAGATGGCTTCCTATCACAAAACATAGAGGAAATAGCCCTGGAAAACGCAATACCTTTTATGAAGTTAAAGGAAGCGCTTGATCTAGTGCAATCATTTCATCCGATCGGAATCGCAGCACAAAATCTCAGGGAATGCCTATTACTTCAACTTAATCACTTAAATAAAAAACACAGTTTAGAATATAGGATCGTTGATCGACATTTAGATCAATTGGCCCGGAAACGTTATCCTCAAATTGCTCGAAAAATCGGTATTGGCATCGGAAAAGTTACAGCCGCAGCCGAATTCATAGCTACGCTAAACCCAAAACCAGGAAGAGAACTTTCACCCGGTGATAATCATTATATAACTCCGGACGTGAGTGTCGAAAAAACCTCCACAGGCTATAATGTTACATTAAATAATGAGACCATCCCCCATTTAAGAATCAGTAATGTCTACAAGGATATTATGTCTGGGGGTAATGCTAAAAAAGACGCCAAAGAATATATTAGAGAAAAAATTCAATCCGGAAAATTCTTAATAAAATGCATTCATCAAAGGCAAGACACTATCCGCAAAATTTCTGAAGAAATAGTTGATCGGCAGCGTGACTTTCTGGATCATGGGATAGCTCATTTGCACCCAATGAACATGGCTCAAATAGCGGAAGTTGTCGGAGTTCACGAAACCACGGTGAGTCGTGCAATTGCAGGCAAATACATAGCGACACCACGCGGAGTTTTTGAAATGAAATATTTCTTCAAGCCAGGCTATGAAACTGACAGCGGTGACTCAATGAGTAACACAAGCGTGAAGCAAGCCGTGGCTGAACTTGTCAAAAACGAGGATAAGAAAAAGCCACTAAGCGATGATAAAATTGTCCAAGAACTCAAGGAATCAGGAATCAACTTGGCCCGAAGAACCGTTGCAAAATACCGGGACGAAATAGGAATTCTCCCAAGTCATCTCAGGAGGACCTATTAAGTATAAATTTTAATCCCCTATCCGCGAGATTCACTTGACCCAGCAATTCAGTTGGAGGACATATCATCTGTGATAAATGAGGCAGAAATCCTAAAGACGCTAGAAAAAGTAAATTATCCTGGTTTTAGTAGAAACATAGTCTCATTCGGGCTCGTTAAATCCATTTCCATTGAAGGGGCTGATGTAACAGTAAAAATTGAACTCGCCACAAAAGACCCTTCAATCCCCCAATCCATACATACCGAATCACAGGAAATCCTCTCAACCATTAAGGGGATAGGGCGAATAAAGATAGATTTCGATATTAAAGATCCCCCCGAACCTGCCAGCGGAGTCGATGCCAATAAAGCCTCATTGCCTGGTGTAAAAAAAATAATAGCAGTCGCTTCGGGTAAGGGTGGTGTTGGCAAATCAACGGTAGCGGCAAACCTGGCTCTTTCTCTTTCTTTATCTGAGGGCAAACCAAGCGTTGGCCTATGTGACTGTGATCTGTATGGACCAAGCATACCTCTAATGTTTGGTCTGGAAGAGACAAGACCCACGGCCACCGATCAAAACGAAATCATTCCAATCGAAAGCCATGGCATCAAGTTGATGTCAATGGGATTCTTACTGGATGACAGTTCACCAGTAATCGTTAGAGGCCCCCTCGCCACACGCTACACTCAACAATTCCTTAGAGGATGCCTCTGGGGTGAGCTTGATTATTTAATACTAGATTTACCTCCCGGCACTGGAGACATTCAATTAACAATCGTTCAATCAGTCGCAGTCGATGGAGCAGTAATTGTAACAACCCCTCAAGAAATGGCTCTCATCGATGCAAGAAAAGCATCCTCTATGTTTAGTAAAGTTAACGTACCAATCATTGGTATAGTTGAAAACATGAGCTACTTCTTGTGCCCATCGGATGGAGAAAAATATACTATATTCGGAGAAGGCGGTGGAGAAAAAGAATCCTCCAGATTGGGAGTTCCACTAATTGGTCAAATCCCAATAGAAATGGAGACGCGAGAAGCAGGAGACACAGGAAATCCAGTCGCTTTAGGAGACTCTGAAACAGCCAAGGAATTCAGTGATCTTGCGAAAAATGTCATCTCCGAATTATCATAAAATTCAGCCCTTAGTTTATCAAGCCGCATTGACTTAAGGAGCTTAGCCGGCCAACAATGTAATCATGGGTATTCGTAGATTCTTTATAGGCTGGGACCAGCCAATAGTGGAGCTTGCGAATGAATTTTTACTAGAGGAATTATCCGAAGAGTTAACCAGTAAGACGCTGGTCGTTGTCCCTTCCAAACAGGCCGCACGTAAACTAAAGAACCGATACAGAGAAAATTCTAAATTTGATAATTACCCCATTTTAGGAACACCCGAGACAGCACTCGATCTTTTCGAAAAGGATTCAGAAAGGCCTGCCACCAAAACTGAAAAATCGTTAGCCTGGGCCTTAACCTTAAAAAATATCAAACTCACACAGCTACGAAATATATTCCCGATATCTCCTCCTGATCGCTCAATGAACTGGGCCCTCAGAACATCAAATGCTTTTATATCATTAAAAAATTCATTAAACGAAGGCGGGCTAAACATTTCAGATGTCATTGAAAATGAAGGGCAGGATTTTGTAGACCTCCCTCGATGGAAGGAGCTCGAACACTTGGAGCGCACCGTTGAATTCTCGCTCAAAGAAAACGGCCTCAGCCATCTATCAAAATCCTTTTTAAATTCCCCTTCCGACATTGGTGATATTGAACAGATTATTCTAATTGGTTTACCTGACCCTCCAAAGATACTCACCGACGCGCTGCAAAGCATCTCTGAATCTCGCAAGATCAGCATTGTCATTTATGCACCGAATTCAGAACAGTCATCATTCAGTGAATGGGGAAGACCAATGACCGAGAACTGGTCAAATCATAAGATTAATATTCCAAATGCGGAGAGCTCAATCAGGCACGTGTCTAGCCCTGACGAACAATCGCGTGAAGTGGGATCCATCATCTCCGAACATTCGGACCCACAGGGAATGGTAGGAATTATAAATAATGACACTGAACTCATTCCGAGCCTCAAGTCTGAGCTGAAAAGGCATAATCTGAATGCGTATAATCCTTCCGGAGAACTGTGCTCAAATCAGGAAATATACGCCACACTATCATTGTTCAGGGACCTAATGTCTTCAGGCTCATTTGAATCGGCCATTGAAGTCCTCAAGCACCCGGAAATCATTAATCACATAGTTATAAATAACGAGGATATCCAAATAGAAACAACGAATAAGATAGACACCGTCAATACTAATAATGACGATCCCAAACTTAAGGCCGCAAACATTCTCGTTAGTCTAGATCGCATTAAGGACAAGCATATCCCCACCAGTTTGGATACGGCTCTGGAATTCTCTAGCAAAAATGAACGACTAAAACTCACCAACTCAGCACTAAAACAACTGAAGGAATGGCTAGATCAATTACAGGATAATCTTATTGAAAATCTACCTGGAATTTTACAATCAATATACTCTGAGAGGGAATTTAATCCCGAAGAAGACAAAGGATTTAGTCATACCGCTGAATGTCTCAATTCCATTCTGGATGAGATCCGTTCGAGTCCGTTACAATCAATGGACGGTAGCGAACAATTGAATTTTATCCTCAGCGCTTTGAAAAATGAGGGAATCCCCGAAAAAAGAGAGCTGGATTCGCTGGACATTCAGGGCTGGCTCGAAGTTC
This sequence comes from Verrucomicrobiales bacterium, assembly GCA_014239335.1. Lineage (GTDB taxonomy): Bacteria > Verrucomicrobiota > Verrucomicrobiia > Verrucomicrobiales > DEV007 > EC70. The sequence goes on along the minus strand of JAAZZC010000136.1, from coordinate 1,602 downwards.
TCTGGGAGGACAGTCCTCATTTAATCATAACAGGAATGAATGAAGGCTCTGTTCCTGATCGAATCGCCGGGGATATTTTCATGCCGGACAGTCTAAGATCCAAGCTCGGCCTAAGAAATAATGAGTCCATCCTAGCGAGGGACAATTATATTTTTAACGCGACCCTCAATTGGAGAAATTCCTGCGGAAGAGTCGATATCATTCTAGGAAAGGAATCGCTGGAAGGGAACCCTCTAAAACCCTCAAGGTTACTTTTCCAATGTGATGATAGTGAATTAGCGGACAGGGCACTGAGTCTTTGTTCAAGAGTCAATTCATCAGAAATTATCCACCCATGGACTTCAGCATGGAAACTCCGACCAGAGAAAATCGACAAGGATGCGAAAATTTTTGAGGAAATATCAGTGACTCAATTCAGCGATTATCTTTCCTGCCCATTCCGTTTCTATCTCCAAAATTTGATGGGTATGAATGATAATCGGCCCGTTGGAATGGAAATGGATGCAATGCAATTCGGCACATTTGTTCATCAGGTACTTGATGATTTCGTAGGAAATGATGGAATCAGGGACAGTCAGGATGAATCGGAAATTTATAAATTCTTAGAAGAAAGAATCAATTCCAAAGCGACTCACGAATTCGGAACAAAGCGCACCGTCCCATTATCATTCCAGATCAACTCAATGAAGGAACGGCTCAAATGGTTCTCTTCCATTCAGGCCAATGAAAGGTCCCTCGGATGGAAAATTATTCATTCAGAGTTTAGAATTCACAAAAACAATGAAATCAAAATCGGTAATTTGAAACTTAAGGGTTCGATTGATCGGATAGAACAGAACGAAAATGATGGGGCCTTGAGAATCCTTGATTACAAGACCTCGGCAAAAGCAATAAACCCAGACAGGGCCCACCTCAAAAACATCACTCAATCCTCCTCAGATTCTATCCCAGATTGGCTCACATATATTAGCGATAAAAAACGCCGAAAATGGATTAATCTCCAGATACCGCTTTACGTGCACGCAGCGAAATTGATCTTTAAGAAAGAAAGCATAGGATCCGGATATTTTAATCTGGGCAACACCCAGAGCTCAATGAAAATTGAAATGTGGGACGACTTGAAAGAGGACCTCATGGAAAGTTCCATCACCTGTGCAGAGAACGTTTCAAAAGAGATCAGCGATTGTAATTTCTGGCCCCCGTCTGATTCCCCTAAATATGATAATTACTCGGAAATAATTTTTGGTGACTGTGATTCGAGTTTCGATCCCGGCGAAATTCTGCAGAAATAAATATGAACCCTGCAGTCACATTTATTAACGAAGTCATCCCCGCCTCCGCAGGCACGGGCAAGACCTTTAAACTGACAGATAAATTCATTAGCTTAATGAATGAGGGAGTGCATCCCGAGAACATAGTCGCCCTAACCTTCACAAAGAAAGCGTCAGGAGAATTTTTTGAGGGTATCCTTGAGAAATTGGCCAAAAGCTCAAAGTACTTTGACGATCCCGAGTCGATAAGCAACATCACTGCCGTTCCTGAACTCGACAGCGAAAAAGCCATTATATTACTTCGGGTTTTTATTAATGCGATGCCGTCGCT
>JAAZZC010000153.1 GCA_014239335.1 Verrucomicrobiales bacterium | reverse complement strand
TCCGCTACAGATATCATACCCTCTGAAGCTATATTTCTTGACATGTATCGAACTAACTCCTGCGAAGTGATGAGAAATGAAGCTCCATTTTCAGGGAAATTGTTCCAATCATTATCTAGGGGTGTTGTAATCGCTAAGACTCGCCCATCCCCCATTTGCCTCTCAACTATAACAGGAGCATTGTCATCTGAAGTTAGCGACGCAACGATATTCGAAGGGTTTGGAGAATCTTCATTCAAGTCGATTTCAGAATTCCACCATCGAAACACTTTAACTTGGTCAAGCAATCGTTTATTATCACCTTCAAAGAAACGAAAGAGAGGGTGGTTTTGTTTTTCAGGCTTTATATTAACCCATTTCTCTTCTTTTTCATCACCGCCAACAGTCGACAATTTAAATGGTAATAGGCCCGAGCCATTCTTGTACAACACATCATTGTAAACATCTTCGTCAATTTGGTCTCCTAACAGCAACACGAGACCTCCTCCATTATTGACCCATTCATTAAGCCCGACCGCTCGCTCTTCAGTTATTCGATACAAGTTAGCAATAAATATAACTTCAGAGGGTATGATATCTGTAGCGGAGCCAATTCTTTATCCAGTCGATGTAAGGGAGTATCGGCAACAGGCTAAGTTGTTAAGGCCTGGAGAGAAAGTTCCCAAAAAGGTTGAAGCTTTGCCACAAAATAAGAGCAATTTGAATGACCTTAAGTGGACATTATCCTATGAGAATACGGATCAAAAAGGAATTTATGAGATTCAATTCGATCGGGCAGATGGAAGTGGTGTGCAATCATTAGCATTCGCTGCAAACGTTGACACTGGAGAAAGTAATCTTAGCCGTATAACTGCCTCAAGTATTCGCAGTGACCTAGGTACAGCAAGTGTTAAATTTTTGCCATTTGGTAGCCCTGTACTTGAACAAGAAGCAGATGTTGTTAGGAGTGAAATGTGGAAAGTTATTCTTATAATATTGGGGGTGCTGTTGATGGTAGAGTTATTTTATGGTTGGTGGATTGGTGCTCGTAGATGATGAATAATAAAAGGAAATATATTAAAGTGATGAAGCTAAACAAAGTTACGGTGCTTTGCTTTTTCTGTGTTTTGAACTTTGTTGTAATTCCAGGACCTGCTCATGGCCAGATACGCATAGAGCCTCTTGAAAAGTCTAATGAAGAGTTGGCGAATTCTCAATGGCTTGAGGGAGCGACATTGAAGACTGACTCTGCAATTGATGAGTTAATGGCCCGAGCGGACCAGTTTTCGAAGCAGGGCAGATATGATCTTGCGAGTAGTCTTTGGCAGACCGTAATCGACTCGAGTAATGATTTAGTATTTAGCAATGAAGAATGGATTGAGAGAACTCTATCACATCAATATGAACTGTACCGTTCAGTTTCAGGTGAGATTGAAAAGGCTCTTTCAGCATTGCCTATAGAAGGGCTTAAAGGTTATAGGCTTAATGCTGACGCTGAAGCGAAAGAAGTTTTATCATCGTATGTGGATGAAGATCGGGAAAAGGCTCTCGCTGAAGTAGTTCAAAGATATTTTTTAAGCTCTTTCGGAGATGATGCAGCCTTTGAGTTGGCTTGTTTTAAGTTAGATCGGTATGAATTTCTTCCTGCGATTCGTTTGCTGGAGAAGATCATTAATGATTATCCTGATTCTGACGTTAATAGATCTGAAGTTGTTTTAAGAATAGCAGCTTTAAATGCGCGAGTTGGAGATGTTCAGAGATCGCTAAAATTGTTAGCAGAACTTAAGAATGATGAAGACTCTCTCCTTCCCAAGGATTTAATTCGTATGGTGGAGGGTGATATTGCCAAAGTTGATCGATCGAAAGTTAATAGGAATATTTCAGAAAAAGTTTGGCCAATGATAATGGGAGATCCTTCAAGATCAGGAGTGATGAGGGAGCCAGAAATTGTGCCTACCGAAAAGGTCGGTGCCGTTTGGATTCAGAATTATGACTTAACCGTACCTGATGGGTGGCCTGAACTTCCTGCTGATAAGCCTAAGACTGCTTTAAGTGATATGACTGATCCTTTTGCTAGAAGGAACCTTTTTGGTTCTTCCCCAAGCGGAAATGGAAAACTTACAAATGAACAGATTTTATCTTCCTGGAAAAAATATGGTTGGACGCCTTCGGCTCAGCTTCTTTTTGATGCTGGATATATATATTTTAAGAATGACAATCGATTAGTTTGTGCTGATTCCGAATCTGGTGAATTGAGATGGCTTGGTTTCAGGAATGAGTATCCTCAGCCTAATTTCACAAAGAATTATAGGTTTAGGCGTCCTGCTAATGCTAATAATTCTGAGAGAATTCCACGAGAAGTAAAGGAGGTCCAGTATTTCTCAGATCATGTTAATCAATCCATGTGTATTGTTGGAAATAAGATTATTACGATTCAAGGAATTCCTGTCGATTTTGTTGAAGAGGGGATAGCTAATGCTGAAGTTCCTGATCCTGTTGCAGGGAGGGCTGCGATAGTTAACCGAGGAACTACGGGTCCGCCAAGGATGCGAAAGAATAGGTTAGTGGCTTACCATTCCAGAAATGGTAAATTGCAATGGATGAGATCAGCCGTTGAAGGCGGTGGAGATGTGGTTAAGAGCGGTTGTTTCATAGGGGCGCCCGTTCCTTATGCGAATTTACTATTAGTCCCAGTCCTGGAAGAGTCTGGTATTTATCTTACCGCACTTAACCCTGATAGTGGGAGCACTCAGTGGAGAACATTTCTCGGAGATGAACCGGAACCAGGAGTCGCTTCGCATTCCCTTGTGATGGTCGCTGTGGATGGGGGAGAAGCATACATGGTGACTGGATCTGGATTAGTTTTTTCACTGGATGCTATTTCAGGTTCGTTGAATTGGGTGGTTCGCTATCCTAGAACAGCTAAGAATAATGCGGCAAGGATGCAGCAGTTACAAAGGTTTGGAGGCTTTGCAAGGGGCATGAATGTTTATAATGAGTTTGATGGTTGGGGGTTAGACACAATTATTCCAGCATCTAATGCGTTAATCGTGGCTCCAAGCGATTTTAACCAGTTGATGGCATTTGATAGGCGCACTGGTAAACTTTTATGGGAGTCAGCACGTTCACCGGGAAATGCTGGGCAAGAAGGGGGGTATGTTTTAGGTGTGTTAGACGATAGTCTTTATGTTGCCGGGACTGATGTCCTAAGATGTTACAATGTAAGGGGCGGGAAGATGTTGTGGGAAAAAGTATTTCCGAGAGGTAATGGGCGAGGATCGCTCACTTCAGATGGTATATATATTCCTTCAGGTCTCGATAAGATTATTAAGTTTCGGTTAAGTGATGGGACACAAGAAAATGAATTAGGTGTTGTCGTTAAGGATAATCAACCCGTTGGAAATTTATTTTCAAATGGGAAGAGGCTTTATTCGCTTGGCTTGCGCCAAGTATGTTCGCTCGGTGAGGTGAATGTTGAATTAAAATCTAATTTGAAAAAGGAATTAGATGCCAACAAAGAGAACTAACTGTAAATTATTTATTACTGCAAAATGAGAAGAAAAATAGAGTCGCGGAGTAAAGTGAATGGGCGTCGTGCATTTTTAAAAGCTGCAGCAGCTGGAACGGCTTCAACTTTGAGTTCATTAAGCCAAGTGTCTACAGCCAAAGAGAAGGCTGCCGATGAACTCATTAATGAATCTGCCAGAAAGGCTATTGATAAAGGCCTCAGATTTCTTTCAGGTAGACAAATCCAAAGGGGAGCAGATAAGGGTGCTTTTGGAGCATCAGGATATGCAGGAAGTGTAGGCATTTGTGGTCTCGGAGGTCTTGCTTTCATGAGTGAAGGTAGTACTCCAGGTGTAGGCCGTTTTGGGAAGCAGGTTGACCTATGTACAGAATTTTTAATGAGACATACTGGGCCAACCGGGTATATAGCAAGAGGGTCGGGTGCAATCGGTAATATGTATGCTCACGGGTTTGCTATGCTTTGTATGTCTCAGGCTTACGGTATGTCACGGAAAAGAGAACTTGGCCAGAAGCTTAGGTTAGCAGTTAAGTGTACCCTTGCTTCTCAAAATGATCAGGGTGGGTGGAGGTACCGGCCAGTAAAAAGTGACGCTGACCTTTCTGTTACAGTTTGCCAAATCATGGCCCTGCGCGCAGCAAGAGATTCAGGTATTAATGTTCCGGATAGTGCTCGTGAAAAGTGTATTGATTATGTCAAAAAGAGTCAAACTGCAGACGGTAGTTTTCGGTACACAATGCGCGGTGGACATACTACGTTTGCACTTACTGCAGCGGGATGTGTCTCTCTTTTTAGTGCTGGGATTTATGATGGTCAGCAAATTGAAAAGGGATTGAAGTATCTTAAGAGGCGTAAAGATAGTGTGGAAAGGCACTATTTTTACTATGGGCACTATTATGCAGTCCAAGCGATGTGGCATGCTGGAGGTGAATGGTGGAATGATTGGTACCCTGGCATTAGAGATAAATTAATAACTTCTCAAGGTGCCAATGGGGCGTGGGGTAATTCTTCCTACGGGCAAGAATTTGCAACAGCAATGGCATGCATTATTCTTCAGATGCCCAACGACATGTTGCCTATCTTTGCTCGCTAATAATTATTTATACAGAACAATAAGTTGGAAATATTTTTACAGTGGATTGGTTTTGATCGAGACAGTATTCCTGAGGGGGCCGAGGTGTCTTTTCATTTTGCTAACTTACCAGAGTCTTGGGGTGTCTTTGTGTTTTCGGCAGTTGTGTTACTGATTGGATGGTTTATTTTTAAGATTTACCGTAAAGAGAATGATGCTTGCTCGCCCTTGGTAAAGAGGGTCTTGGCTTTAATTAGAATGACAGTATGTCTTTTTCTCTTATTTGTTTTTTTGGAGCCGTCTTTGAGTTATACAAAATCTAGATCCTTGCGGCCTGTCATCGCCTTGTTGCGTGATTCTTCAGAGTCGATGAATATAAAGGATAGATACGTAGATGATGTGTCAGCAAAGGCCGCGGCTTCAGTTATGGGTGTTACGGTTGAAAGCCTCAGATCAGGTAAACCTTCAAGGGTTGATGTTGTAAACAAAATACTGAATGAGGGTGATTCGGAATTGATTGATCAACTAAGTAAGAAAGGAAGATTGCAGGTGCTTGACTTTTCGGACAGAGTCACAGATGTCGATGTGCAGGAAAAGAAGAGGCCGAACAAAAATTCGAGTGATAAATCTGCGGTTGAACTTAATGAAGAACATATAGTTTTCCCTCATCTTGAGGCTAATGGGCCAGGCACTGATCTTTCAGGGGCAATTCGCGAAGCGCTTACTGAAAAATTGACTTCTGCTGTTATAGTTTTCACTGACGGGCAACATAATGCTTCTAGCCAAGTCGATGAAGTGGTTTCTTTTTCAAAGAAACGCAATGTTCCTATTTTTTTTATTGGTTTGGGCGATTCAGATAGGCCCCAGAATATAAGCGTTACAAATCTATATGCAGATCCTCAAGTATGGAATAATGACCCATTTCAGATACAAGCAGTTCTCAGAGTGGAGGGGGTCGGTGAGGAATCTGTTAGAGTCGATCTTGTGGAAGTTATTAAGTCCGATGACGGTGAGCTTATAGACAAGTTAATAGAATCTAAAGATGTTGAATTGGCGCCTGAAGATGATCAGGTTAAGATAGATTTCTTGCACACTCCGATGAGTCCTGGGGCTAAACGGTTCACGGTTCGAGCAACTGTTCTGGATGATGAATCTAACAAGGAGGATAATCAGCCTCCTTCGCCCGTGAGAGTGCAGGTTCTTGATGATAACGCAAGAGTGTTAATGGTTTCTGGGGGGCCCAGTTGGGAGTATAGAGCATTAGCCCGTCTACTTAATCGAGAAAAAATGATTAACCTTTCTTGTTGGCTTCAGAGTTTAGATGAGGGCCGTCTTCAACAAGGGAATACTCCAATTGATCGGATGCCGTCGACTCGGGAAGAGCTGTTTAAATATGATGTTGTTATAATGCTTGATCCGGATCCGAGGGAATTTGATGTTGAACTTATTACCCTTTACAAGAAATTTGTTCGTGAACATTCCGGCGGTTTACTTTACATGCCTGGCCCTGTTTTTGGTGGCAGATTTTTAACTGGGGCGCAAACGTCAGAAATTTCAGGGCTTTTGCCTGTTAAATTAGGAGATGTTGGGAGCATGGAGGTTGATGGGTTGCTTTCTTCTAATGATCGCGAATGGCCCTTGGCTATTGTTGCAGCAAATACAGACCAGCCGATAATGCGATTTTATAATGATCCTCAAAAGACTTTGATGCAGTGGAAGAAACTTCCAGGAACTTATTGGAGTTTTCCTGCGCTAGAGCCAAAGCCTGCAACCCGTGTTTTGATTGAGCATTCTGATCCAACTCTTAGAAGGAAAGAGGTAGCTCGTCCTTTATTGGTTACGGGGCAGTATGGGTCAGGCAGAACAACGTATCTAGGATTCGATGGGACGTGGCGATGGCGCACCAAAGGGTTGGATGCTGAATTTTTTAAAAGATTTTGGATTCAAACGACTAGGTACTTGGTCGAAGGGCGTTCATTAGCTGGAAAGCGTAGGGGAATGATAGAGACTGAGAGGTTTCGATATCAGATAGGGGATCGAATTAAAATTAATGCTCGGCTCAAAGAGCAGAATTTTGAATGGTTAATTGCTGAAGAGGTCAAGGGGCAGTTAATCTTGCCTGGGGAAGATTCTTCTGAAATTACATTTGCTCCTTTAAATGGTCAACCTGGTGTTTATGAAGCAACAATAGTGGCGGCTAAGGAAGGGGCATACAGTGTTTTTGTTGAACTTCCCGAAGATGGAAGTGGCAAAGTGAAAATTGATTCAAATTTCACAGTTACTTTACCACTTAAAGAAATAAAAGATACTTGGTTAGATCGGAATAAATTAATGAGTTTAGCTAAGTTGTCTGGAACTGCATATTTAAATCCAGATAACTTACAGGCTCTGCCATCGATAATACCTGATATGACCAGGAAGCTCGCCTTTGAGAGCCCTCCCTTTCCTCTTTGGGATAACCGTATTTTGTTTATTATCCTTGTGGCTCTTTTAACCCTGGAATGGTCATTACGTAAAAAGTATAAATTGTTATAGGAAGAACAAAATTATAATGACGTCACTCAAAAACTCTAGCCCAGTTCCTAAGCAGATTCGTGTAGCGATTGGCAGAATGCGTCGCGCTGTTCAGAGGTATTTTTTGGTTGATGGTCTAAAGAATGTTTTATTGACTCTCTTGGTTTTAATAATTATTGATTTTGCGTTGGACAGAACTTTTCGGATGGACGGATCTCAGCGTTTAATTATGCTGATCCTTTCTGTCTCCATTATTGGATATGTAATTTACAGAAAGCTATTGGGTCCGCTTCTTTCCAGATTAAGTGATGATGCTTTGATAATTGAATTAGAAGAGGCTGAAGGCGGGATGGACGAGGCGCTGATAAGCGCTTTAGAGTTGTCAAGGATGGGCAGTGGAGTTAACGAGAATGTTTCTATTGAGATGATTAAGAATACCATCAACGAAGGTGCTAAAGCGGCCTCAAAAGTAAGTATTGAATCGGCATTTAGACGTAAAAGAATGCGAGTAAACATATTAGTTTTGATGTTTATTCTTTTGTGTTTTGTTGTTGGAGTTGTTTCAGCATCAAGAGATCAGGTTTTGGATATTTGGTTTAAGCGTAACATCTTACTTTCTGATGTTTCCTGGCCCAGTAATTATGTGTTGGAGTTGTCAGGATACAAGGATGGTAAGATTCGTGTTCCTCGTGGCGAAGACTGGTCTCTCATAGTGTCAGTAAAAGAAGATCACAAGGAGTTGCCGAACAGTGTAATTCTTGAATACAGGTACGGAAAAGGGAAGCGGAAGAGCTCTGAATCAATGATACCAAATTCATCAAGAGATAAATTTAGATCAAATGCCATTGATGTGTCGGAGCCTTTAAAATTGAGGGTTCGAAGTAAGGAGTATGAAACGTAGTGGATTCCTATAGAATTAGTAGATAGACCGAAAATTGAAAATCTTTCAATTTTTGCGAGTTATCCCGACTATACAGGATTAGGGGAGCAGATTCTTTCAAGCGATGAGGGGCCGTACAGTTTGTTGAATGGAACAAGTGTTAAAATAAACGGTACAGTGACTAAGTCTCTTCGCGGTGCATCAATTACTGTGGAAGGAGTTGAGTATCCCTTGAAAGTTGAAGGAAGCAGATTTGCCGGTGTTCTCTTGAAGGAGCAGGTAATTAGTGGTGTATATGAGGTGGACGTCGAGGATTTAGAAGAAATGGGCTTTTTGGAGAATGGAGAGATTATGGGGTTGGGGCTAAGGGAAAAATCAACATTCAAGATTAGAATACAGAATGATAGAAAGCCAAAAGTTGTAGCTTCTGTTGAGGGGGTCAGTGGCCTAATTGTTCCTGGAGCAATGATTCCTTATGTTGGAATGATTGAGGATGATTATGCTGTTAAGGAAGTTGAGATTAGATATTCTTGGAAGGAAGATCAGGGTGAAAGGGAAGAAGTGGCAGATTCCATTGTTCCTGATGAGGTGATCAAACTTTTAGGAAAGAAGAGCATCCCATTAGATGGACGCCTTGATCTTGGCGGGCTTGATATTCCATTAAATTCTAGATTTAGTATGGTTTTTGCGGCTAAGGATAACAATGAAGTTTCTGGCCCAAATGTTGGAGAGTCGACCAAGATTCTTTTAAGAGTAGTTGGGGAGGCGGAGCTGCGCACTGATTTGTTGCGAAGAGAAAAAGAACAGCGGCAAATTTTATTAGAGTTAGTGAAAAAACAAGATCTTCTGCTAACGGATACTGGGGCATTGGCCGCAGAGTTGTTGGACGTAGATGTTTTAGGGAGGTCTGAGAAAGAAAGGTTAGCAGGGCTGCAGAAGCGGCAGAAATTATTAAGTGTAAATGTAAATAATATAGTTAAAAGGCTCGACGGTATGGTTAGTGAAATAGTAAATAATCGTCTCGAGGAAGATGACGGAATTTTGAGAGAAAGGTTGCGCCAAAAAGTGATTGTACCTCTTGCTACCTTGGTTAAGGAAGTTATTCCTGTTGCGGCATTAGAACTTGATTCATCTCGTAGAATCTTGGAAAAAGATTCTAGGAATGAATCCATGAGGGTTGCTAGCCAGTTTCAAGTCACGGCGCTGGAAGCGATGAAGGAAGTTCTAGTACATATGGTAAGGAATGAGGGTTATCAGCAAGCTGTTAATTTGTTATATGAGATACAACGAGCACAAGAGCGGATGAATAAGATGACTGCTACGGCAAAAGAAGAATCTCTTGGCAATGTAGTTCGAGAGAAGGAAGAGAAAAGTAATGCTAATAAAGAACTAAAAGACAGCATTGAAGAGTTAAAAGAAGAGGGAGCGAAGAAAGGTGATAATTAAACCAAGTGAGTTAAAATACTAATTAAATGAAAGAGCTAACCTTATTTTGTTTTGTGACTTTATTGCTCACAATTGGTGTGAATTTAATTCAGGGGCAGGAAGCTCCTCAGATTGATTCATCTTTGAGTGTTCAGAAAGCGGCAGAAATTAAGAAGACTCCGCTAGGAGTAAGGCAACAAAGAATAAAGAGGATGATAGTTGAGTTGGAGATGCAATTCTCTGAACTTGCAAAAACTTTGCAGAAAGACAACCCAGAGCAGGCAGAGAAATTAGTGGATGCCTTTAAATCATCAAAGGAAATGTTATTGGAGAAACGAATGGATGAGATTACGGAGCTTTTAGATTTATCTAAATTAGACAGTGCAGGGGAGGAGCAGAAGAAGACGATTGATGATGTTAAGAGTTTAATAGAATTCTTATTAAAAGATGACGAGGAGGCGGACCGAATAAAAGAAGAAATAAAAAAACTTCAGGAATGGAAGGACGCAATTGATGGTTTAATTAAAGATGAAAATAAACTTAAGGAGGAAAGTGAAATTCATACAGACAAGAACAAGGCGCTTGAGGATTTGAATGAGCAAATAGGTCAACTTAAAGAATTAATTGAGCGGCAAGATGAATTAAAATCTGATACTGAAAAAGAATCGACTAAAGGTATAGACGGTCTTGATAAAATTGCAGAAACACAACAAGAGCTTCGTGGATTAACTGAGAGTCTACGCAATGAGCTTAAGGGGGATAATGAGGATGCGGATCAGACCAAAGAATCAAAAGGAGGTGAACAGGATTTGAATAAAGATGACTCTCCAGGAACAGAGTCTTTACGTGACGCTGAAGAGGATCAAAAATGGGCTGAGAAGAAACTTGAGGAAGGTAAGGGAAAGTTAGCTGTTGAAGCAGAGAAGGAGGCTCTTGATAATTTAAATAAAGCATTGGAGCAACTTGAGAAGGAGAAAGATCGTATTGAAGGGCTTAGCTCTGATGACTTAGAGAAGTTGGCAGAGGATCAGGGATCGACTGCTAATGATGCGGGTAAGTTGTCAGAAAAGATGAAGAGTTCCGGTGACTCTGAGGGAGATCCGAGCGAACAACAGGATCCTTTAAAGGATGGACAAAAGCGCGCTCAGGAAGCAGTGGAGAGCGCTCAATCTAAAATGGGAAAGGCATCAGAAAGTTTGGCTCAGGGAAGTCCTGGAGGTGCATCTGAAAGTCAAGAGCAGGCCTTGGAGGATCTCGAGAAAGCTAAAGAAGAGGTAGAAAAGCAATTAGAAGAGTTGAAACAGGATCAGAAAATGGAAGCACTTGTTCAGTTAGAGCAGATGTTTAAGGAAATGCTTGAAATACAAGAAGAGGCGACTGCTAAGGTTCTTGTTTTGGATGGAAAAAGAAATAATCAAGATGGTAAATTGAGGAGAGCTGACAGAATAGAGTTGCGGTCAGTTGAGTTACAGGAAAGAGATCTTTCAGAAAAATCTAAGGAAGCGGAGGGGCTTCTTGTTGATGATGGAGCGAGTGTTGTTGTGCGTAATGTCGTTGAGGGAATGAAGAATGATCTTATTGCATTGGCTGATCGGGTTGATTCTAACGAGACGGGTTCTTTTGTTCAGCGCTCTCAGAAGGAGGTTGAAATGACATTAAAGGAATTGATTGATGCTGTGAAGATAGCTCAACAAATGCAGGAACAACAGCAACAGCAACAACAACAACAACAGCAAGAACAACAACAGCAAGAACAACAACAGCAGTTGTTGCCACCAAGCGCAGAATTAAAGCTTTTACGGCTTACTCAGTTAAGAATTAACCGGAGAACAATTGATTTTGATGGCGAAATTAAAGGCTCTGATAAATTGAATGATGTTTTAAGGAGGCAGGTGCGTGATGCGACTCTGTTACAGAAAAAAATTACTGAGTCTGCAAGAGAGCTTGCTGCCAGAGGGCAGTCACCTGTGGAGGCAGAAATCGATTGAACCGTGAATGAATTAAATTAATCTAATGATGATGAGATTTTCTATTATATATCAATCATGCGTTGCATTGTCACTGATTGCTGGACTCTTTGCATCGCAAAAGGAATCTTCCGTAAAAGTTTTAGAGTTGTTCAGTGATTACCATTCTTCAAATAAAGAGTTTTCTACAGAGGTTCGAAATCAAATTGCTAATTTTAGGGATCAAGAAAAAATCGAAACTGGAGCCCTTACTCCATTTTTAAGAGAGCTATATCCTGATTTCGGTGAAGCTTTAAGAGTGGCTGGTGATGATCCAGAAAAAGGCATTAAGGCATTGGAACTAATTTCGAAGAATAAGGATCCTTTTCTTGCTGCTGAGGGATCTTATTATCTTTCCAGAGTGCTTGTTTCGGAGGGTCTTTTTGAAAAAGCTTTACCCTATTTGACTAATGTTAGGAATGAGTGGGGTGAACATTCTCTTCGTGGAGGAGAATCTTTATATTATGAAGGAGTTTGCTATTCAAATATGCTACAGAGAACAGCAGCTTCTGATGCTCTTAACGAGTTCATTGAGAGTTATCCAAATTCATCACCGCGACTTATAGGGGCAGCTAAGGATTTGATAGCATCGCTTGAGCGAGTTCACCGGGGAAGTATTGATGATGTGGCCGGACACATGGAGTTCTCTCGGCGCAAACTAGATCTAACTGAGTTGGGTGAAGGGACGCAGGTTGCTCAAAGTAAGATAGTAGAAATGCTTAATGAGTTGATTGAAATGGCCGAAGAACAGGAAAAGCCTCCTCCACCTAATCCTAATAGTTCAGAGAGTCAGGCTCAAGGGCAGGGGGGGGATCCATCGAGTAAGCCGGGCAATGGACAAAATAACAACAAACAAGGCAATCCCAATGCACAGAAAGCTCCGCGTGTAGTTCGACGAGTCAGGGGGGCCGCTGAAAGTGCTTGGGATGACTTGCGTAAAAGGGACAGGGGAACTGATGCTCTTGGCGCTCTAAAGTCAAAGTATCCTGCAAGGTATAGACTGTTGGTGGATCAATATTATCGCTCAGTTCAAGGTGATCCTAAGGAAAAAAGTGAATAATTTAGGGTTGTTTTATGCGTTAATAATGCGTCCTGCTTTTGCTTGGATTATTATTTCTTTTGTCATAGTTGCTTTTTCTTATGCGGCTGAAAAGCCTCGTGTTATCACGCTTGAAGGGGAAGTTCTTGAAGGGGAAATTGAGTCGATTAGTGCAAATGGATTAGTGAATATAAAAGATCAAGATTTCCCTCTTGATGGGTTGAGGAGTATCATACCTGGGAAACGTTCTGAAACTGCAGACCTTTCTGAGGGCAAGGTTATTCTTATTTGTGGCAGTGAGTTTTCAGCTTCTGGTATTAGGTTACTAGACGAGGAAGTTGTTTTTGAATCTCCTGGAATTGGAAAAGTTGAACTGCCGATCGATGCCGTTAGAGCTTTCCGTTTTGGCAAATTGAGGAGGGGATCCCGTTTCCAGAAAGGTCTTCTGGGATGGGAAGCAGTTAAGGAGATTGATAGTATTTTCATCAGTGGTGGGGCCGAATTACAGGAAGTTGATGGGTTAATTGAGGAAATAGATGGTAATTTTCTTGTCTTTGATCGTGACCAAAAATTACAAACAGTGCCATTGCCTCGCGCTTATGGAGTGGTTCTTGCTTCGCCTTTGTTAAAGGAAGATCAAAGGCCATCTTGTGTATTGTCTTTGGTTGGAGGCACCCGAGTCAAAGCTGATATAGAAAGTTATGATGGTAAAATGGTAGAGATTACTATTGTTGAAAATGTTAAGATGAATGTTCCCTGGGTGATGGTTAAGCGAATAGGCTTGAAGTCTGCAAGATTAGAATACTTATCGGATCTCGATGTTATAAAAGAAGAGGTTCGTCCAGTTATTACCTTTCGAAGACCCTGGCAAAGGGACCTCACTGTGACAGGGTTGCCGATAAAAATTAAAGACCAAATTTACGACAGGGGTTTGGGGTTTTCATCAGGCACTTACGTTACTTTCCCAAATGAAGGTCCTTACGATTTGTTTATTGCTGAAATTGGCATTGATGATGATACTTTGGGTAGGGGTGATTGTGAGTTTATTGTTCGTGGTGGGAGTGAGGAATTATTCAGGAAAAGGGTCCGTGGTGGTGAGCCTGCGCAGCTCATCAAAGTTGATGTTACTGGGCATGATCAAGTAACATTAGAGGTTGATCCCGGAGAAGACCTAGATATTGCAGATCATGCTGATTGGGCTGATGCTTGCTTTCTGCAAACATCTAAGTGAACGTAGGGGATATGCCTTTTTTTGGTTTTCGTATTAAAATAATATGCGTAACGAATTAGATTTTGTTTATCAACGACTCACCAGAACGGTGATTGGTTCAGAGGAGCCTGCTTTTTTGATGATAGTGGGACTGCTCTCTGATGGACATATGTTAATCCAAGGTGCTCCAGGTATAGGAAAGACTACCCTTGCAGAAACTTTAGCTAAATCCATTGATGGGAGTTTTAGTAGAGTACAATTCACTCCTGATTTATTATCCTCAGATCTGTTAGGGTATTCTATTTACCATCAAGGAAAAGAGGTTTTTGAATTTGTTCCTGGTCCAGTGTTTAGCAATGTTTTGTTAGCGGATGAAATTAATCGGACTAGTCCACGTATACAGAGTGCATTATTAGAATGCATGAACGAGAGGCAGGTCTCCATTGATGGTATTACTCGGCCTTTGTCACCGCCCTTCATGGTTATTGCAACTCAGAACAGTATCCATTCTACTGGGACCTTTGCTCTGCCTGAGCCACAACTTGACCGATTCTTAATCTCAGTAAACATGACTCTCCCTGACCGTCAAACTCAGGCTAAGATTCTGATGCTCAATGCTGAAAAGAATGAATCTAAGGAGGGAGATGAAGAATTAATTGATGTTGATGAGCTTGTACGGCTTCAGTCTGAAGTTAAAGCTATCCTTGTCAGTGAAGAAATGTGTCGATATATTACAGATTTGTGTGAGTCTGCCAGACGACAACGGGGAATGCTTCATAGCATTAGCGCTAGGGCGGCGATTGCATTAATGAGAGCTTCTCAGGCAGTTGCTTATCTGGAAGGAAACTCTGCCGTTTTTCCTGAGGATGTGAAGCGTATTGTTGGGCCGGTATTCTCTCACCGCCTTGCCTTGGGAGATGGTTTTGATGGGAGTGTAAATAGTTCTTCTGGTTTAATAGATGAAATCCTTAAGGAAACTAAGGTGCCCTAAAGTTTATTTAATTTCATCTTCTAGGCGTTCGCTCAACCATTGTTTCATCATGCTTTGATAGTTTAGAAATCTTGATCTTGCTATGCGTTTAATTCGAGCAAGCATTCGAGGGTCGAACCTTAGAGTGATTGTAGTGGACTCACGTGAATCAGGCCTATGAATGGATGAGTTCATTAGGTGTGCATCAAGTTGATGCTTGTTCCAATATTCGGCTTCCTCATTTTCGTTATCGAAGAGGGGAATCTCTTTCCATTCGCTTATAATATTCATGGTGTATTTATACTGCTTGAGCTTTTAATCTTTCGTATAAGCCTTCTTCTTCTACAGTCATCTCACGCGAGATGATTACCCTATAAACTTTCCCATCGGTCCAGAATAAGCTAAAAATTGGTCGATTACTGACTGATCTTCCTAGGCAAAAGAAGCGTGTATTATTCTCAGCATATTCACCGTCCGGTAATAATCTAACTGCAAACGGGTCTTCAAAGGACTCTTCAATTTCCTTTTGTTTTTTTATTTCACTCAAGTCGCAACTTGTGTCTAACCAGTCAAATTCCATGGCGCTTTACTTACAGTGGATTCGTGTAAAATTAATCATTTGGCAGTTAAATCAACTTTTCACAAGGAATAGATTGCACCATGCTTGGCTACAAGCAATGCCTTAACTTTTATTATTATGATTTTTATAGGAATAGATAGTGGAACACAGAGTACTAAAGCGCTGGCTTTGGATGCAGAAACTGGTGAAATATTAGCTTCTTCACAGGAAGCATACGATATCCTCGAAGGTTTGCCTAATGGGCATCTTGAACAGGATCCAAGCGATTGGATCGATGCGGTGAGAAATGTGATAGGTTCTTGCGTTGAATCTTTGGGGCAACGTAAAGAGGAGATTGGAGGTATTGGAGTGAGTGGACAACAGCATGGGCTTGTCGTCCTTGACGAAAATGACGATGTGATAAGGCCAGCAAAGTTGTGGTGCGATACTTCTACAGTTGAACAGTGCCAGCAATTTGCTCGAGATTTTGGTGACAATCCTGGGCTAATTGAACTTTCAGGAAATACAGTTCTTCCTGGATACACTGTCCCGAAAATTCTTTGGATGAAGCAACATGAGGCAGAGAACTTTTCTAGGATAAAGACCATATTACTGCCTCATGATTATATTAATTTCTGGCTAACAGGAATTAAGCGTATGGAGTATGGAGATGCATCAGGAACTGGTATGCTCGATGTTCGTAAAAGAGAATGGTGCGATGAGATAATTGAATATGTGGATCCGTCACTACGGGAAATGTTGCCGCCATTAGGGTCTTCTTTAGAACCGCATGGCACTCTACGCTCTACATTAATTGATGAGTGGGGCCTCGCAGACGGAGTTCTAGTCAGCGCAGGAGGTGGGGATAACATGATGGGCGCTATTGGAACAGGTAACGTTAAGTCTGGAATTATTACGGCAAGCTTTGGAACGTCTGGAACCCTTTACGGATTCAGTAAGAATCCTGCCATAGATGCAGGCGGTGAAGTGGCGGCGTTTTGTGATAGTACCGATAATTGGTTGCCATTAGTTTGCACGATGAATGTGACTGTTGTTACTGAGCAGGTGCGTGAGCTTTTCAGTATGGATATTGAATCACTTGAGGAATCAGTTTCTTCTGCTCAACCTGGAGCAGGGGGACTTTGTTTTTTGCCTTATTTAAATGGAGAGAGAACTCCTAATCTTCCGAATGGAACGGGTATTTTGCATGGGATGCGCGCTGATAACTTAACGCCAGGAAATATGGCTAGACCGGCGCTGGAGGGAGCAACCCTTGGTCTTGCATGCGGGCTCAACCGTTTCCGCGGAATGGGTCTGGAACCTTCCGAGATTCGGCTGACAGGAGGCGGCAGTAATAGTGCGCAATGGCGTCAAATTGCAGCTGATGTTTTTAATGTGCCAGTTGTTCCTTTGGCTACTGCCGAAGGAGCAGGGTTAGGTTCGGCTATTCAGGCACTTAAGTGTTGTAGCGATGGGAATTCCGATTATGCAGATTTATGTGATAAGTATGTTGAATTGGATGAATCAAAGAGGAGTGTTCCAAATTCTAATAATGTGTCTGTTTATCAAGAGTTATTAGAAAGATTAAGTAAGCTTACTAAGGATTTAAGTGAGACGGGCCACTTATAGGTTGTGAAAGCAAAATTATTTGGTTGGATTATAGCTATCTTTATTAGGTTGATTGGCCTGACTTTGCGTTGGCAATTTGAGGATAAATCCGGGCTATCTTCGAAGCCCGAGACTGGGTCAGTGATTTGGGCTTTTTGGCATAATAGGGTATTTTCTATGCCGCTTGTATATCGACGATATCTTAGTTTTAGAAGTGGTGCAGTTCTTACAAGCCCCAGCAAAGATGGCGAAATTATAGTGCAAGTGATGAAGAGGTTTGGGGTTGAGGCTGTCCGTGGGTCAAGTAATCGGAGTCCAGTGAATGCTTTGAGAAGACTTGTGAAGTACTTGAAAAAGAATAATGGATCAGATGCCGTGATTACCCCTGATGGCCCCCAAGGGCCGGCCCATGTTCTACAGCCTGGAGTTATTAAGCTTGCTCAGATTACAGGTTTTCCTATTTTACCTATAACTATCCTTTATAGTAGGTCCATTGTTCTAAAAACCTGGGATAAATTTGAGATACCGTTTCCTTTTTCTGAGGTGAAGGTATCGCTCAATTCTTTCCATCACATTGAAAATACTTCTGACAAACAAGAATTTGAAGCCATGAGGGTTAGGCTTGAAGAAGATCTTAATGATTTGATTTAATGGTGTATATAATAGAATTATTTAACTGATAATGATGAAAATAATTAATGGTAAATCCATATCTGAAAAGGTTCTTGGGGAATGTCGTGTGGATGTCGAAAACTTTAAAGAACAAGGTTTGAAACCTGGTCTTGCAGTAGTTCTCGTTGGTAATGATCCAGCATCAAAGGCTTACGTTGGAAGTAAGGCAAGAACATGCTTAAAACTAGGGCTCCATTCTTTGAAAATTGAACTTCCAGAATCTACGAGCCAAGATGAACTGCTAAAAGTAATAGAACAGCTCAATAATGATTCAGAGATCCATGGGATCCTTGTCCAATCTCCACCACCTAGTCATATAGATGAATCAGCTGTAGTTTTGGCAATTGATCCGGCCAAAGATGTTGATGGATTTCATCCTGAAAACGTAGCCAAACTTGTGCTTGAGGATCCGAGCGGATTTGTTCCATGCACTCCCTTAGGTTGCCAAAGATTACTTGCGGAGCATTCGATTGATACAAACGGAGCTAATGTTGTGATAGTTGGAAGAAGCATGATCGTTGGGAAGCCTTTGGCCTTATTGCTAATGGCTAAAGGACCATTAGGGAATGCCACAGTGACAGTTGCTCATTCTAGGACCAAAGACCTAGAGAAAATTTGTAAAGATGCAGACATTTTAATAGCTGCTGTTGGCAGACCTAAGTTTCTTGGCAGAGAGCATGTCAAGGAAGGGGCTGTAGTTATTGATGTTGGAATAAATAGAGTAGAAGACAGTTCATCAATCAAGGGGTACCGTTTAGTGGGTGATGTTGACTTTGAGGGTGTGGCTGAAAGTTGCAGTGCTATTACGCCGGTCCCAGGCGGGGTTGGTCCGATGACTATTGCAATGCTTATTTCTAATACAATTAAGGCCTGTCGGAATTCTTTGAGTGATTAGTTCTTTATGATTTTACTGGGTTTACCCTAAACTAAATCTTAAAACGAACCGAATGTCTGTTGTAGCAATTGTTCTTGATGAATCGAACATCGATGAGATGAGAGGTTGGTCAGCATCAATTGCTCTATCCCTTGATGTGTCCCTGAAGGTTTTTCGCGTTCAAAACAATGAGAATATTTTTGAAGATTTTAGTAGTGCTTCATTAAAGTCTGAAGGGGATTCGCAAGTGACTGAGGTCATTGTGAGTATTGAGGAGATTGAGGACCGGTTGAGGAATGAGCTAAAATTAAGTTCTTCAAGATTACTTCTCATTGACCATCCGGCAGCGAGGAGGGGACGAAGGGCTGATCTGGTAAAAAAAATATTAACTTTAGGGATTTGCGATAGCATTGTTCTTAGGTTTCCAGCGGATGGAGGTTTGGGCGGGGGTAAAATTTTATTACCAACATCCGGCGGGAGGCACTCCCTCAAAGCTCTTAAGTTTGCTGAGGAATTGGCTCAGGATGATGATGATGGGAAATTAGTTCCACTGTTTGTCGAGCAGAACATTCATGAATTATCCGAGGAAGTTGGAAAAAAACGGTTAGATGGCATTTTGCTTAAAAGTGGCTGTGTCCAGGGATCGAATAAGATTGAGCCTGTTGTGGTTGTGGGTAATGACCTAAGCGCATCCGTACATTCAGTAGCTTCTGAGGGTGGGTATGATCTTGTGTTACTTGGAGCATCGGAATCTGGAATTTTACATCGTTCATTTTTTGGCACATTACCTGACAGGTTACTCAGGGAAGACGGTAATGTTGCGGTTGGAATATTTCATAAAGCCTCTCGCCTGAGTGAAAAGTTAAGAGTTCGCGTTAAGGATTATTTCAAGATGAGGGTTCCTCAACTTGATAGGAAGTCACGAGTCGAACTTTTTGAGAGTATTGAAAGTAATGCGCAATGGAGTTTTGATTTTATTGCTTTGATTTGTTTTTCTACTGCACTCGCTTCGCTTGGGCTCATGCTTGACAGTTCCCCGGTCATCATTGGGGCTATGTTAGTGGCTCCATTGATGACTCCTATCCTCGGGGCAGGGCTTTCTCTTGTTCAGGGAAATAAAAGATTGATGATTGATTGTCTTAAGTCAGTTCTTTTAGGTTATTTTAGTGCACTATTGATTGGTGTTTTTCTTGGATTTTTTGGGATCTTATATGGAACTACAGAGCAAATTCTCAGAAGAACAAATCCTGACATCCCTGATCTTTTGATAGCATTTTTATCAGGCATGGCAGCAGCTTATTGCTTTTCAAGACCTAAGTTAGTTTCCGCATTGGCAGGCGTTGCTATAGCGGCTGCATTAGTTCCGCCAATTGCTACAACAGGTATTGGGATTGCTCTTGGTGAGCCTAATATTGTAAGCGGTTCAACTTCGCTCTTTGCGACAAATGTCGTTTTTATAATCCTTGGGGCTTCTATTACTTTTGTTGCCGTTGGGGTCCGAGGTGATTCTGAAGGGATGGATGGAAGGATTTGGGTCAACAGGGCCATGCTTACATTGATTATCATTGGAGCGATTCTCGTCATTCCTCTCGGCTCAACATTGATAGAAAAATTATCAAGCAAGATTCCACGTCATAGCGAAGTTTCACCAAGCCAAGAAAAAGGTTAATGGGTCGATCCACTTTCGATTCCAAAGGAAAGGGAGAAGCGTTGCCTGAAAGGATGGTTTCTTTTTTTGGTCCTGATGGGATTCTTTCAATGTCAGGAGGTTTTGAGTTCCGTCCTCAACAACAAGATATGGCAAAGCTCGTTTCAGAAGCTTTGACTTCGTCTTCTTCCTTAATAGTTGAGGCTGGGACCGGAGTTGGTAAGTCGTTGGCGTATCTTGCTCCGTCAGTAAACTTTGCCTTGGAGAATGACCGTAAAGCAGTTATATCAACTCATACAATTAACCTCCAAGAGCAGCTTGT
>JAAZZC010000221.1 GCA_014239335.1 Verrucomicrobiales bacterium | reverse complement strand
GCCCCTGTAAATTTCAATATCATCGACTCCTCTTTCAACGAGAACGGCAAGCCGGTCATCATCTGGGAATCAGTGCAAAACATCATATACGCTATCGATATGTCCTACGACCTTACCGAATGGCTGGAGATCACTGACGACCTGACGGGTCAGTCAGGCACCACACCTTTCGTTCATGAAGATTTCGTAGACGGAACCGCAAGAATCTTCTACCGCGTACGGGCCCCATGAGTATACGCTAAGACCTCTGACTAAAATTCAGTGAGCCTCCAGCCAATTATCACCTGTCCCCACATCAACTGTAATCGGAACATTTAGAGGTAATGCGTTTTTCATTTCCTCTATCACAATTTCTTTAATTTTGGGTTCTTCATTTATTGCCATATCAAACAATAACTCATCATGAACTTGAAGAATCATTTTGGTGTTAAATTTACCCTCATCCAGTGCTGATTGCACTCTTGTCATTGCTAATTTTATCATATCAGCAGCGGTTCCTTGAATTGGAGTATTGATGGCGGTTCTTTCTGCAGCTGACCTAATCATCGCGTTTGAAGAATTAATATCACGCAAGTAACGACGACGACCTGTTATCGTTTCGACATATCCATTTTCTTTAGCGAATTCTATCGTCTTGGACATGAACTCTTTTACTTTGGGATATTGCTCAAAATAGGAATCAATGAGCTCAGATGCATCTGATCGACTCACATTCAGACGCTGAGAAAGGCCAAAAGCTGAAATGCCGTAAATGATACCGAAATTAACTGTCTTGGCCCCACGCCTCATGTCGGAAGTCACTGAATCCAAATCCACAGAATAAACTTTGGATGCTGTAGCAGAATGAATATCCAACCCTTCAGAGAATGCCGATTGCAGAGCATCATCACCTGAAATAGAAGCCATCACTCGCAGTTCAATTTGAGAATAATCAGCTGCAAGGATTTTATAATCACTACCGCGAGCCACAAAGGCCTTGCGTATCTCACGCCCCTGAGCAGTGCGCACCGGTATATTTTGTAAGTTTGGACTATTTGATACGAGCCTTCCAGTAGATGTGACCAACTGTCCAAAACTAGAATGAACTCGCCCCGTTCTTTTCGCTATCGCATTAGGAAGAGCATCCACATAAGTACTCTTAAGCTTTGCTGATTCCCGGTACTCAAGGATAGCCTCAACGACTCGATGCTTCGGCGCTAACGAGGTAAGGACAGCCTCGTCTGTTTTGTATTGACCGGTCTTCGTCTTCTTTGGCTTATCTACTAATTTTAAATCATCAAAGAGAATCTCTCCTAACTGCTTAGGAGAATTCAGGTTAAACTCTCTCCCCGCTAGGCCCGTGATTTCTGCTCCTAAACCGTTAATAGAACTTGTGAGCGATTCACGTATCTCATCAAGGACAGACTTATCCAAGGATATGCCCTCCGACTCCATAGCAACGAGAACAGGGATTAAGGGGCATTCAATTTCGTAAAAAACTTTTTCCTGCCCCTTTTCCTTTAAAAGAGGCCGGAGCTTTTGTGCAAGCTGATAGGTAACATCAGCATCCTCTGCTGCATATTCAGCTAATTTACTAGCTTCAATGTCTGAAACTGAAGAATCTATCAAACTCAATTGACCACTACTGTCCTCCTCATCAATGAGAGACTTCATTGATATTGGAGAATAGCCAAGCATAGATTCGGATACATAATCCATCGAATGTTTCTGGTCCGGAAAGACCAGAGTATGTGCAAGCATCGTATCAAACAGAGGACCCTTCACATTCAAACCTGACCAACTCAATACCGCCAAATCAAATTTAAGGTTATGTCCGATCTTTTCTGTTTTTGGATTACTCAAAAGGTTAGCAAAATCCTTAACAAAAGTTTTCCTCTGAGTATCATCACGAGGGCATTCAAAGTATGTGCCTTTTCCTTCGGAACAGGAAATGGCTATTCCAAGCAATTCATCATGCATTGGATCAGTGCCTGTCGTTTCAGTATCAAAACAAAAACTGTCCACTTCTATTAACTTATCAATCTCAGATCTTCTCTTATCCTGATCATCATGAACAATGTGCAAATAGTCATGATCAATATTCTCAATATTTTTTAGACCGATTTCTACAGAATCATCATCGCTCTCATTTGAATCATATCCCCTCCCCGCAACAAATTCCTTACCGAGGAGTCGCTTCCCTAGCGAATTAAATTCAAATTCAATAAAGATGCTAGATATAGCCTCATTGTTCTTATCCTCCAATTGCAAATCATCCCAGTCCAGATCAACGGGAACATCAATAATTATTGTGGCTAATTTCTTTGAAAGCAGTGCCTGTTCTTTATTGTTCTCCACATTCTCTTTCTGCTTACCTTTGAGCTGCTCAATATTTTCGATCAACTGCTCAACTCCCCCGTACTGAGCCACAAGTTTCTTGGCCGTCTTCTCCCCAATACCAGGGACTCCAGGAATATTATCACTAGCATCACCCCAGAGCCCAAGTATATCAATGACCTGCTCCGAGCGCTCAACGTTCCAGTGCTCTTTAATTGCATCTATACCAATTATTTCGGACTCATTGCCAGATTTTCCTGGTTTAAATATTTTAACCCTATCCTCAACGAGCTGAGCAAAGTCCTTATCAGGGGTGACCATAAAAACTTCGCATTCACTATCATCATTGACCGCTCGCTTTGCTAAAGTTCCTATAATGTCATCTGCTTCATAACCGTCCATCTCAATGACCGGTATATTAAATGCTTTAATCAATTTTTTAACTTCCGGAATAGCAATAGAAAGGTCCTCAGGCATTGCGTCGCGCTGAGCTTTATATTCAGGAAATATTTCATGCCTCTCGGTCGGGGCCGGAGTGTCAAAGACAACAGCAATGTGTGTCGGCTCTTGTTTGCCAAGTAAATCAACTAAGGTGTTCGTAAAACCATAAATTGCTGAAGAATTAATACCCTTAGAAGTGTAAATAGGACTACGAATCAAAGCAAAATGAGCACGATAAACGAGTGCCATTCCGTCGAGTAAAAATAATCTCTTAGGCATATATAATTAACTAAATAGTCGATATCAATTTAGCCAAATAAGAAAGATAAATAGTAGTTCATTTACTATTGGATACTCATTCCTTGAAATCATCGACAACAGATACGATCGTTCTGTCAATGAAGTGGTTTATTATACTCTTAATTGGAGCAATGGGCGTAATTGGTTTCATGAACCGAGAGAAAGTTTATGATTTCTTGAACAAAGACAAGGGTTCAAAATTGAAGGGGCAATCAACAGTAGATCCACAAAAAAAACCCAACCCATCCATTCCGAGGAATGAAAATAACAATACTGATAAAAATCCTCCAATTGATCCAATCGAGGAAAAATATCCATTCCCAGACTTCAAGCCAATCGAAGATTTAGTTGGAAATTGGAAAAAAATTCCAAACTCAGCATTTCCCCGGCAAGTCACCGTCAAAGTAAAAGCAAAATACACTTTTGCTGGCGGAGCCGGAAGTTCAACCATACCCGCGGGACGCAAAACGACAGCCCTCTCATTTTCAGGAAATCAATTGGTGATTGCTCCAAGTTCTCAATCAAAAATCCGGGGGGAAATCTCAATCGATGATACTGATTATAAACAAATTCTTGTTTCCGAATACGAAAAGTACAAGAACAGAAAACGTAAAGTGGTCCTGACTCAAAGACAAAGAGCCAGGCTAATTGCGGCTGAAGAATTAAAAAATTCCAGCGCTCAATCTATTCCGAGTCAATCCGTCACTATTGCAACGGCTTCCAAATTACCAAAGACTAGATTAGCTGAGTATGAAAACCAAATCGGTCAAATACCGAAAAGAGGCAACGATGGGCGGGTTAAAATAATGATTAACAGTCTAATGGCTGGTGAAGTATCTGAAATTAAGATCAATGAGATTTCTAATTGGGGGCCTATCCGATATGAAATAGTAGACGGCCAAGCTTACTGGACAGGTACCGTAACTTATAATACCACTAGTCTTTTTGGTACATTTCCAACAGAAGCAATGGCACTTATGCGAAATGGGAAAGTCGTCGACTGGCTGTATACTGGATCTCTTGAAGAAGTGCCTTAAAGCGCAATCATCGGGGAAGTCTCGGCAACTTAAGCCATCTCCTCTCTTGAGTTAATTCCCTGACTGAAGATATCCAAACCAGCACCTTTTTACCTTCCCAAAATTCAGGCCCCTTATATATCTGCCGCAGTGCCTGCGAACTGGATCCTCTACTCGCTGCAAGAAACACTTTAAACCCGATCTTCTCCTGTAAATGATCAACGGCACCGGCGCGAGTCATCAACATATCACCTCCTTCATGAAAGATGAGAGTATGACTGTCGCCTAAAATGATGACAGGACTCTTAGAATCATCAGGACTAACCGCCTCAATCCCAACCCCACTTATAATCCCAGCCCTCACTACATCTAAGGACTCAGCTTTCCAATCATCACGACTTTTATCAGGAATAAGATCGCCCTTAATACTTAATTTAAGAGGTTCACTCCTACCGAATTTTAATTTTGATGTCTTGGCAAAAGCATTAACCCAATCACTTCCGCTAATTTCTTGAGCAATCTGCTCAGCAATCAATTCGCAAGTCCAAGGGCTAGGATGAGAATCAGTCATGCAATAACTTTGAGAACCATTGGACCGGCGCTCCTTCATAAGTAATGGCTCAATATCAATCACTTTAATGCCTCCCATTCTTAATTTATCCAGGAAAGGAACAGCATTAACGGTCTTATCTTTGGTGGAAATTTTTTTTGTGAACTTGTCCGGGTAAATACAAACCTTGGGAGGGACAGGAACATAAATAAATTGAACTCCAAGAGATTTTAATTTGTCATTAAGTGATAAGAATATTGGCAATGGATCTTCTCCTGAAACTGAAACATCTTTCCAATTCTTTTCCCAAAATCGCCCCTTAGCCACATGCGATAATTCAGATCGCAGGAAAAGCCAATTCGAATCATCTCCAACGATCACTCGACCATCGGCACCTTTCTCTGATTCATCGGCAATAGACTGAAGCAGGTTAACT
This sequence comes from Verrucomicrobiales bacterium, assembly GCA_014239335.1. Classification (GTDB taxonomy): domain Bacteria; phylum Verrucomicrobiota; class Verrucomicrobiia; order Verrucomicrobiales; family DEV007; genus EC70. Next base: position 12,390 of record JAAZZC010000221.1, on the reverse strand, counting down.
TCTTGATTTATCAACTCATCAGCAAAAGAAACCCCACTCATTAGATGAACAAACACAACAAAGATAAGTGATGTAATTCTCATGTTACTTTAATATTTTTATCTCAGGAACGCTAACATCATAAAATAAAGGCGCATCAAAATTAGAAATGTCATTAAATTGACGTTCGGATTTCAGTTGGGGATTTAAAACATATTGTTCGATGATCAAATCAAATTCTTTATCTATTTGGGAAGGGATATCCTTGACATAATTACGGTCAAGGATAGCCCAATGTGCAACAGCAATGACGTCAGGAACTGTCAGGTCCCCTTCTAATACTTGCTTAACCTCATATAAATTATAAACAAGGCACCGCGCATATGGCCCAAGATCTTTTACTCTTGGCAATCGAGTCTTCTCCTTCAATTGACAACGAACCTTACGACTAGGAATCATTGGATTTATTGAATCCAAATAAGATTGAGCAGATTTGTACAAGGATTTCCCATCAACGAGAGAAGAATAAACGGCCAACCGATAGAGTCTTCCGAACCAATCCCCTCCTACCACAATTCCTGACAGTTCATTGCTCAATGGAGCTTTATCAACGCTAATTATAATTTTAGTTAATTCTCCATTCTTATACACTTCTATTCCTGAAGGGGTAGAACTAATAACAAAATGAAACGGACCATCATGCCGGTTAATATCAAACTGAACTTCGCTAGCTCGAGCCAAATATTTACTCTTAAGAGAAAGAGTATTTCGTTTCTGCGTTAACTCAGCAAAAGGCAAAGATATTATCTTACCATTGGTGTCGGATGGAATCATAACAATCTCCATGGCCCATTCTTTTTTAGATATTATATCCCTAAGGTTAAGACCTTTAGTAATAAAACGGCCATGCCCAGGGTCGAGCTCAAAATGATTGCCATAACGAGCCGATCCTACAGGTCTAAAATTGAAAATTCGCTTATTAGACTCTCTGTTCTTTTTTCCTCCTTCCCATAAAAAAACAAGATCTGAATTTAATTTCGCATTATCTTTCCTATCTAATTGGCTATAAGCGTTGCAATTCGCAAATAAAAGCAAGAACCAGAAAAAATAAATTATCTTATTATAATTCATGGAAAATCCGCTCATGGACTAAAAGATATAACGTTTAAAGGTAACGGCTTTGAAGATGCTCTAAATGATAAGATTCAGATAAACTTTCACCTGTCGCATTTTCAATCAAATCATCCGGCAACAACGTTGATCCCTTCGAATGTATATTAATTCTGAGCCAATTTAATAATTTACTATATTCCCCTACATTGAGTTGAGTCGGAATTTCAGGATCATCTTCAATGGCTTTTGCGTACAGCTGTGCTGCCCCAAGATTTCCTATCGTATAAGTTGGAAAATAACCTAAAGCACCCATGCTCCAATGAATGTCTTGAAGGCACCCATCCGCATCATTCTCTACACGAAGTCCAAAAAACTCCATGAACTTAGCGTTCCAGCATTCTGGTAAATCAGCTACTTTCAGATCCCCTGAAATTAAATCCTTTTCAATTTCAAAGCGCAGTATGATATGCAAATCATACGTAGCTTCGTCAGCCTCAACCCTGATAAATGAAGGCTCTGAACGGAGAGTCGAAGAAATTATCTCTTCTTCATTAATTTCCTGCAAAGAAGGGAAAATTTGCGCTGCCCTAGGATACCAAGATTTCCAAAAAGATGGAGCTCGTCCCACATGGTTCTCCCACAATCTGGACTGGGACTCATGTATGCCCAGTGAAACTGCCTTCCCTGAAGGGCTAGCGAATTTTTCAACTGGTAATCCCTGTTCATACAGCCCATGTCCCACCTCATGCAATACCCCATAAAGGGAACTACTAAAGTCTTTAGTATCATAACGAGTCGTCAACCGTGTATCACCAGGAGCAATTCCAGAACAGAATGGATGCACTGCCGCATCAATTCTTCCAGCATTAAAATCAAAACCAAAAGATTCAGCAATCTCATGATTGAATTTTTCTTGAGCCTTAATCGGGTAATCGCCTTTGAGGATCTGTGATGAAATATTAGCCGATTTACGCGCAGCCGATTCGCCTATTTCACGTAATGATGGCTTTAACCGGTCAAACAATTCTTTAATCATTTCCGTCTTCGAGCCTCGCTCATAACCTTCAATGAGGGCATCATAAGGATGGTCCGAATAACCATAACTTTCTGCTTTCTTTTGATTAATCTTAATGATTTTCTCAAGATGAGGGGAAAAGATTTTGAAATCGTTTTTCTTCCTTGATTCTGACCATGCAGACATTGCATGACTTCGAACTCGCTCTGACTCTTCAATGAATTCAGAAGAAAGTTTCACTGCCCTGTCATGAGACCACCGCCATTCTCTCAAATTTGCCAGTCCTTCAGAATCAGTGCAGGCACCTTCATCCTCACATCTTGATATCCAATTACCAACTTGCGAATCAGTAAATAGGCTATGGGCTTTACCTCCCAAAAACGCACACTGTTCTGCCCGGTAATTTAAGCCTTTCTTCGGTATAACTGTTTCCTGATCCCAGCCAAGCAAGGCTGAAGTTGAAGAATAAAGAGCAATCTCTTTGGATCTCTGAATTAAATTCTGATAAGGGGGGAAATCCATTCAATAAGGTTAGCTGGTCATTCCACTTCATTAAAAAATGATATTGCAAGCGAACGGATCCGTTCTTCTGATAATCCTTGCTCACTCGCAACGGCTTTGATTACAGCCTTTCTATCACCTTTAAAATATAAAAGAGGAGTAAACGGCACAACGCTCCCTTTTAATTTCCACCCTTTCGATTTGCCTCCGTCCAGCAAGTCTTCATCGGCCCCTTCATTTTTACTATAAATAGGTATCGCATGTTTGTCTGGAGAGGGAGAACCGTAAAGGACTTTAGCGACCTTGGCTGAATCTTGTAAGACCAAGGATCCATCATAGTTAACGTATCCCGCATAACTAAATCCAGTCTCAATTACACCCTCAATTAGTTCACGATTAACTTTAGCTTCAAGAACATAGCTCTCCCCTTTCTTGGAATCATAGAATTCTTTTAATTCCTTCTCCTCTTCAGAATATCGAGAATCAACCATCCAATCATTTCTGCCAAGTATTGGCGGCTTTTTTGTTTGTATTAATTCCAAATCACGAAGGAATGTCGGCGCTAAAATTAGCCCCCATCCGTGAGGCCTTCTTTGAACCGCTTTTGCAATTTCGGTCTGTAGATATGCACGATAAAGAGAACTCACTTTTTCAGCCAAAATAATTTCGTCGAATATTAAAAGAATGGAGTCCTTATAATATTGTTGGCTTTGACTCATCATTCTCTGGGTAGGACGGACCGAATTAAATAGAACGGATTCTTTGGTCATTTCTTCCCTAGAAAGGGTAATTCCTTTAGCCTTCTTTAACTGCTGGTCTTTTAACTCAAATATTCCTGAATCAAAATATTCAAATTTCCCTGAAACAAACTTTGCATCATCAAAGAAATATCCTGATCTCTCTACAATGCTATTCGAACCAACTTTTCGGTTACGGAGCTTAGTTGGACCATCACAAAATTTATAAAAGGTTCTTCCAGATGGAATCTCAGTGAAAAAGCATTTATGCAAATTTACATATTTCTCATCTTTACTGATCTGGTTAAGAACAACTCTTTCTGCTTCTTCTATTTCCTTAGGGAATATCTTGTCTTTGTTCCGGTTCTGGAGAAAAAATGTCCAACCTTTAGATTGTCCTGGTCTTAATATTTCACCGACGACATCCACATGTTTTTTGTTATGTTCGACAAGGAGGTTAGCCGCAGCCTGCTCAGGGGTTCCCATGAAACTCTTTTCGGTAAACGATTCCATAGCGGCCCTGAATTCTTCATAATTCGAAGATCCACTCATTGCTTTGATAACATTTCTGAAAGAATCGATCTGAAGAATTAACTCTTTTATGGAAGGACCAATGCTCTTTACTTCTTCTTTAGTTTGGTCACTTAAAGAAGCAGGAGGTATCACTACTTGCATAGAATCATCAAACTCATCATTTATTGAGTGCGCTCTTTTTACGTATTCCTCATTCCTTGAAACAATTGAAAGTTTTGGCGAACTATTAAGGAGTGAACCAATATCTTTTAATACCTTTCTCCTTCTGCCACGCTGTTCTCCAACATAAGAAATGCGATGACTATCCCATTTTCTTTCGAGAGACTCTATGTGCTTATTAAGCTCAACTTTTAAATCAGTAGCGGTATCAACGATTCCTTTTCTCAACTTAATAAAGTCGTCCCAGTATTCGTTAATTGGCCGCCCAAACCCAGAGTCCGCCTCCGTATTTAAATCATTAATTTTATCATAAAGTAACTGGTACTGATCCAACTCAAAATCAATCCAAGCCTTAGCATTGTTAATTTCCGGCCCCATTCTCGCAAGGAAAGCGATAGGCCATCGGTACGTATCAGTAGATTTTACCAACTTTTCAAATGGCCTCACAGTCCTAGCCACCTTATAACCCTCAAATTGCTCTTTAAGCGTTTCGCTACGCAGCTTAGCAAAAACGTAGAAAGAAACAAAAAAAGCAACAGTTAGAAAAATTCCCACTTTCGCAATTAGTCTTCGCCTCAACTTCCTCTTAAGCTTTCCAATCCTTTCATCGAGTTCAGACTTATATTCTCTTACCTTTTCATTGACTCCATCAGAAAGTTCCAGTTCAAGCTTTTGAACTTCGGACCAGCAATTGGTTAACTTCCTCCTAGATCCTTCCATTTCCTTAAGAGGAGATTTTAAAATGACATGCCAATTTGATTCTAAATTAGTAATTTCTTTAGAAAATCGCTCACTAACATCCTTAGATTTCTCTTCTTTATCGAGCCTCTCTCCTTCCTCAATAATCCATTCCTTCGATTGAGATAATACATCATCAGCATCTTGATCAAGATCAATTCGATGAGTTCTAATTATCAACTCAACCTCATCAACTGTACTCCTAACGGCCTCCAATGCCCTTTCATTGCATTGTGTTGGAAGACCAGAAATTAATCTAGTCGCAATCTTTTCATCGCTTGCTCTTCGTTCTGCATTCAACCACTGGAGGGCTTTATCCCATGATTTTCCCTTCTTAAGATCATCAAAAGGCAATTGATCTAAACGATCCACAATTGCCATTGCTGATAACCGGTCCTCGGAAACCACCAATTCATCCAGTTCCTTAATTTCATTACGGAAATAACGCCTAAGAATTCTTTTGGTTTCGTCTTTAGCTGCCTCATCAGAAGGATTCACCTTCAGGATTCTTCCAGCATAAGATAAAAGTAAGGAATCATCTTTGCGGATAACAGCATCTCTATATTTTTTCCACAAAAAATCATTAACTCCTGCCCATTTCTTATAGATACCAACCAGCCTCTCAGTTGATCCAGCTGGTATAAGTTCAGGCTCTTTGAAAGAATTCTTCTGACAAAAAGATATCCACTCTGAAAAGAGAGAAAACTTTTCAAGAGTTTCTAAAGATTCCATTAGTGGGACCTCTGACTCCGCAATTTTTACCGCGTCTTCAGCAACATTCTTCCCAGAACACTCCTCCAATCTTGACAAAGCATCCTGACAAAAGCTCCCAAAATCAATAGCCAGCTCATCAACTGGAACGTCTAACTCATTACCCGACAGTACCTGACGAATGCGCTTAACGAATAGCTTGGATGGAGTCGTTACTTTCATTTGTTATTGGGACTACTTTCAATTTCAGAGATCAGATAAGACCGAACCTTACCATCTGCGAAAATAAAAGAAAATTCGTATATCCCTGAGGGCAATTTCTCTACTCCTTTCGGAGCAAAAGTTTTCATAGCAATCTCTGCCTGATATTTTTTAGCCATAAGCAATTGGATCTCTGCCTGATATTTTTGAATCAGTTTAATATTCCTCGGCATTTTAGGCCTTTGCTTAAAAGTGAAATTCCAGAATTCTTCACCGTCCTCACCAGTGAACTGATCCTCTAATACTCTGGCAAGCTCGTTGAGTTTCCTCCTAGCCTCGGAACTCTCAATATAATAGGCCAATTTAAAATCTTTCTTTGACTTACCAAAGACAGTTTTCTTTGCCAGATCTTCACATTCTTCAACAAAACTCTCCATGAACCTAGTAAAGGTTCTTCCCTTTTCAGAACTTACATCTCGAGAATCCCATTGGTCAGGAAATTCATTTTCACAAAGCTCCTCTTTAATTCTTTCGATATCATCCCTCTTCACCTCTCTTCCCCTAAGACTTTCAGCAAACTCTTCAAGAAGATCAACAAAATAACTCCTAATATCTGACCTTACTCTATCCGGATCATCGTGGTTAAAAACTCTCCTGTAACGAGTTAATAAATCATTTCTATCTCCAAGCAATTCAATCGCAATCTTCTTCATTTTATTCTCAAACGGAGCGGCGCTCTTCTGCCAACCAAGATAATCGCCTCCACTCTTATTAATGACGTGCTCCCTCTCATCAATTTGCATTTCAATCTTTGTTAAGAGTTCAAGTCCACTACCGGCACTCTGTCCAAAACTAATGTATAAATCATCTTTTCCGCGAACTGACAAATCAACTCTTTGTGATTCAATAGGGACCTTTAATCCTGGAGTCGGCGACAATGGGGTGAAACTTATCATCGCTTTTTGTGGTGAGAATTGAGAAGGATCTCCAATGCTCAAGGCCTTATAGAAACGCTTAATTTCAGGATCAAGAAAAACTCCCTTCCCATCAGATTTGAAAGGAACTTTCTCTGGCCTGAAGGGCCTTCCGTCCCAAAGAATAACATCCACCCCTTTTCGCCCTTCTGAGAAACTTATTAGACTGCTTTGATCTGAGCGCCAAACATCATCCTCAGGGTCGGAACCCTGAAAATCGTTATTTAATAAATGTAATGACCCGGCTCCTTGAAACTTGAGTTCTATATTTAGATCTCCAGAAATGGGAAGGTGCCTTTTATTCTCTTCCTCTGCCGTTTCAGGATATTTATAGATAAAACGTTGTGTTTCAACTTTTGGTTGCGGAGGAAAATCTAAGGGAGCTAATTTAGACCGCCTCAAATTCACCATCAGCTTCCCTTCTCCGCCCTCCGAAAGGCGCCGAAGCGATTCGGGCAAAATGAGTTCGTTTATATTTCCAGTATTTAGATAAATATAAATAGCACCTGGCTCATACTGTTTTTTTTCAGGAACTTCAGTGGGTGTTATCTTAGGATCATCAGGTTTGGTTTTAGGGTCATTATTATTCGTCTGAGCAATTTCATTAGGATTACCATTTATAATATTATTCGCTAATCTAAGCTGTTCCTGATATCGCTTCTCGCCTGAAACGAAACTATAAATCAGCTCTTCCCTTTTCTTAGCCTCATCCGATCCACTACTGAAATTAAACTGCTCAAGTTTATTTACCCAATAAGATGCAATCTCGTATCTATCTTTTTTCTTATCCTCGCTCGATCCAATGAATTGATTAATACAATTCTTAACATGATCTTGCATAGCATCGACTACCGTCTCTTTACGGAGAGCCTCAATTTCATCTCTCCATTTAGGATGATCTTCAAGCATCTCAGTTAAAAAATCATCCGCTTCCACATACCGCTTTCCAGCAACGAACTGCTCAACATTAATTTTTATTTGTTGCTTTGGCTGAAAGCTCAACATGTAAAACAAAAGCACTCCACCTAAAAACACAACACCCCCCGCAGCTCCTATTAAGATCTTCAAATTCTTTAACCAGAAAGAATCCTCACCCAAGCCAGCAGATTCGGAACGGAAGGAACTGACCGTCGGAGCACTTGTTATTTGACTACTAAGAACGGTAGGCCGAGGCACTGCTACCTTAACATCTTTTAGATCATCATTACTTTTTCCAGCATTTGGAATTTGAACAGCCCCTTTAGAAGTAGGATCAAGGCCTTGATGTGCCGAATCTTTCACTTCTCTAATTCGAGGCGCAGGAACATTAGATTGTCGAGATTGACCCTTTTCCGCAACATTAGCAGCCTCAGTTAATGGGGTCTCTTGAACAAGTTCACTTAAGTTAAAAATATCTCTATTCGTTGGCTTTTGTAATATGACGTTATCGTCCCCACAACCGATCCAATCAAAATCAGCCATGCTGTCCCCTTCCTGGAGATATGTTGTAAATGTAACTGAACTTGAATTTGCTGTTCCCAGACCAATTAATTGCGAAGATTCCGCTATGAGTGGTAATAGTGGATTAAGTTGAGATGACTGGTCAGAATCGACTACAATTATCGAACTTTTTACTTCGCCCTCTTCATTAACCAATAGGGCTGCATCACCTGCATTTCCTCTTACCTTTTTCCAATTCGATGCAGGCAATTTAATCTTTCCTGCATACTTGGAAACATTGACAATTTCCTCATCCTCGAAGTACCGAGGCTCCTCGTCATACCGGTCAAGCCAATCATATCCATACAAAATTTCTGCAGGAGTTGCTCTGCAATTTTTTAGTTCACCATCTTCACAAATTAAGTGATGAGCAAGATGATTGGTGCGTCCCGTATAGTCTGAACCAGCATCAACGATTCGCGTTAGAACGTGGTAAAGAATACCGGAAATATCAAATTTTCGGTGTGTGTAAATTTTTGGAGATTGTCCCTTCTTAGCATAAGTATATCCACTAACGCGTTCAATCTCTGAAACTAGTCGTTCCCGAATTTGACGATGTCGTGCAGCTACGGTATATCCGCTCCGACCAGGGATCAAACCTCTTCGAACACTGGTATATATCAGTTGGTAAGCCATCTTTGTCGCGGCCTCACGCTATAGTTTAATTATTATTGGAATGAAGGAACAAGTCCTGGCCTCACTCTGGACAATGCCCAGAGAGTAGGAATCTCAGCGTACATTGGGTCAATTTTTTTCGGGTCAGGTCCTATACGGGTAACTCCTTTCTCATCTTCAAAAGTTATCGGAGTATGCCCAAAAGCACTCGCCGCAAAATAACAAACATCAGAAGAAATTCTCTCGGCATTAGCAACTATGTAAGGACAATATTCCTCCATTAATTCACGGACTAGAGAGGAATTATCCTCAATTGCCCCCATATCCAAAGTCCCGTCAATTATCGGGTCTCGCAATTTATCTTCACCAATTTTGTGTATCCATGAATCACATTTACCAACAATTATTGAAAGTGGTATATCGACTTTCTCACGACGGCCAAGTCCTAATAGCCTCTTTATTCGAACTTCTGTCTCAGCCAGAATGACATCCTGTTGATCAGACACCTGTGATTTGAACTGCGGATCATCAGAATCGGCAAGGCTCCTCCTAAAGTCAGGATTAATTGTTGGATCAAAAAGAAAGAAAATTGCATCTGAGGAGGCAATGTGTTGAGCGCCTGGAGAATTTGTAGAGTCCTGACCAGGTTGGAAATGCTCTCCAGCATTATCATAAAAAACTACAGAACAATTTTCCTCATCTGATTCTGCTCCAGACAATGAAAAAATAAAAGGCTTTGGCAGAGTGACCATCCGATCGTATCGAGGCAATCTCTCATACATGGCTCCCTCGAGTTGAGTTTTAGTCAGATATGCTTGAGAAGAAGTCTGCGCACTAAATAAATGCGATTTCATCTCATTTATTGGGGCGTTGCCTGCAGGATCAGCGTCACGGAATACAACACCGAACTTTCTGAACAAAGTGGTCTGTAAAAGTTTAATAACTACAGTCAAGTAATAGGACTTGCCTGACTGAGGGGCACCGACAATCGAGAAAATCTTATGTGGCTCATCAAAAAAACCAGGCGGCAGGGTCCTTCGACAATGAGGACAAGCAATTTCGGTGCAAGGAATTCCATACTCATCAAGTGCTTGCCCCCTATCGTTAAATCTTGAAGCATGAAACCTCTGCATCTGCTCTTCGCCAAGCAAAGGATCTCCAAACAATGAATCATGAACAGCAACATGCATCACATCACCTCTATCAAATTTCAACCAACAGGTCGGACATGTGAATTCTCCAGAATCAGCATCAATAAATCTGGTCATTGACGGACTGGATCCAGAAACCTCATCTACTCTCTCGGCAACTGGGTCTTCATCAGAATCAGAAATACCATCATCAGGTAAATGTTCCTTTTCGGGCTCTAGTGCCATGAGTTGGTTCAGATAAAAACCTACCTGACTGTTACCTTTAAATACTGGAGTAGAATTCGGATCCAAACCCATAGTGTCTCGGGCTGAAAAAACTTCTAGAATGTCTAGGGGGCGAGTCGCTGCAGCTTTATTTGATTTATTAATAATCCAGCCTCCATTCGCTATATCCATTCCCCACCTTTGTAGATTCTCCTTCTTAGAAGTTAACGTTGTCACTAGAATAAGAAAACTCCTTCCAATCTGCAACGAATGCTCAGTACGGGCTTTGATTGGAGCCAATGTAGTAGGCTTACCATCAAGCATCAGGCTTCCATCAGGATGTTCTGCCTGAATTGATCTAATTTGTATTCCTTTCTTTGTCTTCTCAACTAAGCAGTGCTGATCCAGCACCGAATCGTCTTGAATGACTAGATCCGAATCAGATCCAGAACCAATTACAAATGGTGATGACGATGCCTGCTTAAATTCACCGTTCAGGCAATTAATAACACCGAAGCTAAGTTTATGCGCAAAAGCCATTGGGGATATGATAATATATTCTGTTATGATTTAAAAATCTTTAAAGGTAACTAATAACCCGTTGATTGTTAACTTTCAATTAACCTATTTACCTTGATTTGAAGGGCCATCCTATAGTAGAAATGTCCAAATAAAATCACGGATCACAATGAATAAAAAATCTATAATTCAAATTATCCTATTATCTATAGGGTTTCTTCTAACCGTTTGCCCCATATCTCAGGCACAAATACGGACTTATGAAGTTATTTACAGCCCCTCAGCACCAGTCTTGGATGGCGTTCGTAGCCCAGGGGAGTGGGACAATGCCAGCGAAGCTACTGCCGATTTTAAACTTCTCAGAACCGGAGGAACTGCATCCAGTGAGAAAATTCAATTTCAACTCCTCTGGAATGATGAAGGATTTTATATGATCGCTGAAACCGATAACACTTCATGGGGAGAATGGGCAGGCAATGTGGACTTCGGATTCGATGATTATAATATTTTCATTGATCCAAACACTGACGACGAACCCAATCAGAGTAGTTTCGATGGATATCACATAGGTATTTGGCAGACGAATGGATTAATTACCCGGTTCGCCGATGAACTTGATGACCAAGATAGAACAACATTTCTCGAAGCCCGTCACAATGGCAATTTTGGAAATAATGCTAGCTGGAGTGAACCTCGCGAACTTAACTGGGTTTCTAATCACGGAGACTTTGGAGGAGTCGTTGAATTATTTGTTCCATGGACTGACTTTAATGCTGATGAGTTCGGCGAAAACGGACTCTATCATACTGAACCTCCGGAATTTGATGAGGTCTGGTTCTTTAACATTGCTAAAATTTCAAGCTCAGGTGCCCTCCCTTCATGGAATTGGACTTCTGGACAATTCTTTGCGCAAAGGCCTCACGGAGAAATAACATTCACAGGCGCAAAGGTTCCTTTTATCATAACTGAATTTGGGGAAGATCCTGACAATTCAACAACGAACAACATTACTTGGAACTCAGTAGCTGGAAAAATATATGGTGTGGATTTTTCGACTGACATGCTTGAGTGGGAAGAGCTCGATGACGGAATCGAAGGTGAAGCTGAACAGACCACATTTTCTCATGAAGATGCGACAAAGGGAAAAAGAGGATTTTATCGAGTTAGATTACTTGAATAATCTTAACTCCAATAAGATTTCAAAATGAACTGGGATCTAAATTTGATATTTTTCTGATATTTTTTCTAAGAGTCTCGGCTCTTTAGCCGTTCTCTATGATATAAATATCAACTTGTGGATTTTCATTCTGCTAATGAATGACCTTCCAATCACTGCCACGAACATGTACTCAGACACTAAATTGAAAGTGCTTCTACTTTGCTTCATATCTGTATTTTCTCTACAAATCGCGTCCATTGCTGAGAAAAATCAAAAATTAAAATTTGAGATTTACTCAGGTTACTTTGTTTCCAATAAATTTGAGCCTAGTAAAACAAGATCTTTCGTTGTTGCTAAGAATCAAAAACAGTTTGATCAAATATTTGGAGTCGCCTTTGTGCTGGGAGATAAATCGCACCGGTTAGAGGAAAATGAATTGAAGTCAAAGACGGTGATTGCTGCAATAAGACGGGGCAAATCACTTTGTGATTTTAAGATACATTCAATCATCAATAAGAATGGAGTATTAGAAATGCGCTACGCGGCAAAGATGCAAAAAGAATCAACAGCAAGCTTTGCATGCCCTCTGATAATTTCAGTT
>JAAZZC010000043.1 GCA_014239335.1 Verrucomicrobiales bacterium | reverse complement strand
TTGTTTTAGTTTTGTTTTAGTTTTGTTTTAGTTTTGTTTATTCCTTGGTATGAATTCTCATACCAAAGATGATCTTTATTATTAGCCCTTCTCCTCCTTTGCCTTCAGTATACGGGCAAGGGATGATGCCGGCTCATTAAGCAGCCTTACAAAAGTGCTAGCAGGTGATTGTAATGTTCCAAGAAGTTGGGCTCTCAATACATCCATGGGCGGCAATGATGCTAAAGCATTTAATTCCTCAGGACTAAGCAGATTACCATCCATGACTCCTGCGCGCATTTCAGGCTTCTCATTTTCTTTCTTATAATCCTTTAGAACCTTAGCAACTGCGCATATGTCTTGATCGCCCGTAACAAGTGCCGTCTGACCGGTTAAAAATTCATTGATACCTTCAGGATATTCGGCAGCTATCGATGCACGCTTGGCATATGAATTCTTTGTTACGTGGGCAGTAGAATTAGTCTCACTGAGCCGCGTGCGCAATTCTCCAAGCTGTGCCACTGTTAATGCCTTGTAATCAATAACAATCATGAAAGGAGATGCGTTTAGTTTCTCTATAAGATCGTTAATAATATTCTCTTTGATTGCTTTCATTGTAATCCTTAATTTTTTATTACCGTTTCTTATTTCTCGAACACATCAGTTTCAATCGGTATACCCGGTGAAACGGTAGCTGATAGAGTGGCGCCACAAATATAAATTCCTTTAGTCGAAGCTGGCCTTACTTGCCTAATTGCATTCATTACAGCATTGCCATTATCAGCAAGCTGATCAGCTGAAAACGAGACTTTTCCAATCGGAGCTGCTACGCCACCGTTTCGGTCCAATTTGAAATCAATACGTCCAGCCTTAACTGCGTTGACTGCTGAAGCTGTATCATCAGTAACCGTTCCTGTCTTAGGGTTGGGCATTAATCCACGAGGCCCAAGAAAACGGCCAAGTTTCCTGACTTCTGCCATAGCTTCTGGAGTAGCAACGGCAACATCGAAATCTTGAAATCCTCCTTGGATTTTATTTATCAAATCATCCAAACCGACGAACTCAGCCCCAGCATTCTTTGCGGCTGTTGCTGCCTCACCCTGAGCAAAGACCAAGACCCTAACTTTCTTGCCTGATCCATGAGGTAAGGGGCATGTTCCGCGGACCATCTGGTCAGATTGCTTAGCATCGACACCAAGACGCACAGAAATTGAAACCGTCTCGTCATACTTGGCTGGAGGAAATTTCTTAAGTATATCAATAGCTTCAGCTAGAGGATACTCTTTATCCTCCTCAAATAATTCCGCGGCTTGGCGGTATCTTTTACTTCTTTTTTTTGCCATTTCTTTTTCGCAGTATTAGCGGATGCATTACACCCTCCCGCAGTGTTTTGTTTATATTAATTTAAATTTCAATAATTACATTCCTTGAATCTCGATGCCCATTTGGCGGGCACTTCCTGCAATAATACGAGCTGCAGCTTCATCATCTTCAGTATTCAAGTCAGGTTTTTTAATTTTCACAATTTCCATCACTTGGGCTTTAGTTATTGTGGCCACTTTCTCTTTGTGAGGCTCACCTGATCCTGACGCAATCTTTGCTGCCTTTTTAAGTAACGCAGATGCCGGTGGTTGCTTACAAATAAAACTGAAACTTTTATCTTTATATATCGTTATGACAACTGGTAGAACATCTCCAGCCTGAGCCTGAGTCTTTGCATTAAAATCTTTGCAAAACTGCATAATATTGAGCCCAGCCTGTCCCAATGCTGGTCCTACAGGAGGTGACGGATTCGCCTGACCCGCAGGGATCTGAAGCTTCAAGGTTCCGGTTACTTCTTTAGCCATAGTATTAAAATGATTAATTCAGGTATTTATTATTCTTCTTTTTCGATTTGCCAATGCTCTAGCTCAACCGGAGTTGGTCGGCCAAAGACCGTGACTGAAACTAGTAAAGTTCCTTTTTCTTGGTCTATTTCCTCTATTACTCCGGGCTGACTTTCAAAAGGACCATCAGAAACTTTAATTGTTTCTCCAACATCAAATGCAATCCTCGGTTTAATGCTTTCTTCGCGTTCTTTTATCTGGAGCAGCATGCTCTCGACTTCGCGAGGCCGCATAGGTATCGGATTATTCTTTGTGCCAGCAAAACCAATCACCCCATGCGTTTCCTGTACAAAGTACCAACTACGGTCAACCAACCCGCCCTCATCATTGAGTAAGTGCATATTCATAATGAGATATCCAGGAAAAAACTTTCTCTTTGATTCTGAGCGCTTGCCCTTCTTTACTTCTGAAACCCGTTCAGTAGGGACCAAAACTTCGAAAATTACATCGCTCATTTCTTCCGACTCGATTCGCCGCTCAAAACTATTGCGAACTTTGTTTTCCTGACCAGATAATACGTGAACCACGTACCATTGGTCTTTTGGTGCAGGAATTAAAGGCATCTTTGTTTAATTAATTATTAAGCGTTATCTAAAATAAAATTCCAAGGTGCTACAAATTAGTAACCAACTTGATGATATTAAATAAAATCAAATCCCAAAGGCTCACGAAGGCGCCCAAAAGCATCATTGCTATAAATACCACTACGGTCGAATCGGTAAGTTCTTTGAAACACCTAAACCCCTTCTCTCCCTTATTCTTAGGAATCCACGGCCAGCTAGCTTTTTGAAGCTCTGTTCTAACTTCTCCAAAATATCTTGTTAGGCTTTTCATTTCTTCACTTAAGGGATTTTAATTATTAAAGGCTCTTGGCAGGGTAGGAGGGATTCGAACCCCCGACACCCGGTTTTGGAGACCGGTGCTCTAACCAGGCTGAGCTACTACCCTCTTGGAGTTTATATGGTTTGTTTTTCTTTATTAAACTCGCTTTTGAGGACTTTTCTTTTTTACAGCGTAGCCGGATCCAATTCGAGCTAAATAATGCCCGACAAGATCCGGCTAACCTAAATTCGGTTAGTTGGGGTTTAAATCTTAATCAAGAATGTCAGCAACGCGGCCGGCTCCAACAGTCCGACCACCTTCACGAATCGCAAAACGAATCGTTTTTTCCATTGCGATCGGAGTAATAAGATCAACTTCCATAGTCACGTTGTCACCAGGCATAACCATTTCAACTCCGTCGGGTAATTTAATGGTACCAGTCACGTCAGTTGTTCGGAAGTAAAATTGCGGTCTATAATTACTAAAGAAAGGGGTATGACGACCACCTTCATCCTTACTCAAAACATAAACTTCTGAAGTGAACTTTTGGTGTGGTGTAATTGAACCTGGTTTTGCAATGACCTGACCACGCTCGATGTCCTCTTTCTTTGTTCCTCTAAGCAGGATACCAACATTATCACCTGCCTCACCACGATCTAACAACTTACGGAACATCTCAATGTCAGTAACTGTCGTCTTCTGTGTGTCACGGATCCCAACAATTTCAACTTCTTCCATCTTGTTGACCACGCCTCGCTCTATACGGCCAGTGGCAACAGTTCCCCGACCTTCAATTGAAAAGACGTCCTCAATCGGCATAAGAAAATCCAGATCCACGGGCCGATCAGGCTTCGGAATGTAATCATCAACTGCATCCATGAGTTTCATAATATTCTCTTGCTGTTCAACATCTCCTTCTAGGGCCTTTAATGCAGAACCCTTAACGATTGGAATATCATCACCAGGGAACTCATAAGCACTAAGCAATTCGCGAATCTCCATCTCGACCAGATCAAGTAATTCTTCATCATCAACCTGATCAGTTTTGTTTAAGAATACCACAATCGCAGGAACTCCAACCTGACGAGCTAGCAAAATATGTTCTCTTGTTTGCGGCATTGGACCATCTGCAGCATAACAAACCAGAATACCTCCGTCCATTTGTGCAGCACCTGTGATCATATTTTTCACATAATCAGCATGTCCCGGGCAATCAACGTGAGCATAGTGTCTATTTTCCGTCTCATACTCTACGTGAGCTGTTGAAATTGTAATGCCTCGTTCCTTCTCTTCTGGAGCTGCATCAATTTCATCGTAATTTTTCTTCTCAGCCAAACCTTTTCCCGCCAGCGTGTGGCAGATAGCAGCGGTGAGCGTAGTCTTCCCGTGGTCAACGTGTCCGATTGTTCCAATGTTGACGTGGGGCTTGTTTCTTTCGAATGCTTCTTTGGCCATGTCTTTGTGAGTAGTAAGTCCTATAAAAATTAAGGACTAGGGTCTTAGTTAATTTTGAATTTCCTTACAAATTATCTGCAAAATATTTTTGAGCTCGCAATTTGTAATTCTTGTTGGTTTCTTTTTAAGTTTAGTTGCCGATTACTCGGCTTAATATTATTTCTTACTTTCTGCGTGGAGCTCATGACGGGATTTGAACCCGTGACCTCTTCCTTACCAAGGAAGTGCTCTACCCCTGAGCTACATGAGCG
>JAAZZC010000001.1 GCA_014239335.1 Verrucomicrobiales bacterium | reverse complement strand
TTTCACTTGGCGGGGTATGCCCCTGACCACCGATTACATGCCTAGGAACAATCTGGAAAGAGGCCGCGCTAGCAACAGAAGTCTTGAGGAATTTTCTGCGGTTACTTTTCATTCCTAGAGTCTTAGCGAAAAAATCATGGCACTTCAAGGATACTCTAAAATTAAAACTGACACTTCGGCCGAGTGGCTTAAATAAGGCTAAAGACTAATAAAAAGACTCCTTCCCCCAATCTTATAAGCTTAAAGTTTCAACTTTAATGCCTAGATGGCCTGGCTAAAATCACATAACAATAGCGACTTCATAGCGTTGCCTTAAGACGAACTAGAAATCTTTCCCCAGGTGCAATTGAATCAAGAAAATAAACCTCAATCCGATCAATTCCAGAACCGTAGAAATTCTCTTGAGTTTCAATTGTAACATGAGCCTCATCTTCCGTGACTGAGGTCCAGTCAATCATGTTCCTTGAATATTCTAAAGCTGAAGAAACTGAAATCGCTGCATTTTGTGAATGTCTATAGGAAACAACTAATTCACTAGGATACTCATCTCCTTCTACGATGCGAGCGGGAACATAATTCCATTCCGGAAGTAGAGCGCTCATATCAGAAAAAGCATCTGAAGCTCCTAATACAAATGCTAATCCGTTTGCCGTCGAGTCTCTATTAGGGTCAGCCTCAAAAGCAGCATCAGGTCCAGAAAGTTCTGATATATCCTTAGCCCATTGATCATAGGTGATGGTAGCAGGGTCTATAATCACTGCTATGCTACCATCTACAGAGAGACGATTATCCCACAACAACCCTGGCGCAGGCACTAGCGGGTCAATTGCCTTTAATTCGCCATGGATCAAAGGCTTATTAAATATTTGAAAAACCTGATTAGAAGCATATGAGCTTCCTATGTTGGAAATCTTAATTTTTCCTTGATGAGGCTCCTGCCCGTCTAACATTTCCACCTCAAGGACTCCGTTAACATTTACCTGATCACAATTAGGTAATTGGTCAGGATCGACTGCCACTTCTAAATTACCATTGAGCTTAAGATCACTCATGAAATTTAGGAAACCAAGAGTGGTCTGAGAACCCGGACATAAATTCGCATTTTCTGAAATGAAAGCTCCACCTCCTATCTGACCCGTGCCTCCCAATATCCCAGATTGACTCACTAGAACCTCGCTATGCGCAAGCGTTCCAACAACTTCAAGCCTGCCATTCTCAACTATAGTTTTTCCTGAATAATCTCCATCATTTAAAGTTAGCGCACCCGAATCTCTCACTTTAAGTCCACCCTCACCAATAATATCTCCTAAAAAGATGACCTCATTCTGAGTAGCCACGGTGAGAACCTTACCATTGAGATTAATTTGAGTATCTACATTCAACTTAGCTTCTGCCGATATCACCCAGCTTTGATTAGTCTGCAATCTTAATGAGCCTATCCCTTGCACCGTAAGGTTCCGAATACTTTCCGCCATATCAATCCCCCCTTCAAAAAGTTCCAATATCCCTTCAGAATTTTCAATCTCAACAACAACATCTTTTCCCAGACTTTCCTCCAACCGAATTTGGTGCAATTGCTTTACCACAGGATTACTAAAAATTAGGTGATTTTCCCCAGTAAAAGAGTCGTTCCAGACAGCAACTGCATCAGGAGCGTTTGGTTGCTTACTAGAGGACCAATTATTGTCCTCATACCAAAAATTGCTAGTCCCCCCAATCCATTCAGAAGCAAGGAACCCGCCAACAACATTGATAGTCTTACTCAGTTTTGTTGTCTTACCCTTCATATCTGAAACTTGAACACTTAAAGAAAATTTACCTTCATTGTTTTTAGAAAAGGTCAAACTATTGTCACTAGTATTACGAGGAATCCCACCATTACGCCACATACAAGAAACCTCATCACCATCAGGATCATTCCCTTCAACAGAAACAGTTAGAGGTTCTCCAGCGGGCCACTGGTTTGGAGCATCCCAGGTAGGTTGCGGCGCTCGGTTACCAGTAAAATTGCCACGATTAATTCTCACATCGATGTACTCGTTTGGAGCCGTACCACCTCGCCCTAAGTTAGTGATATACACATTACCTGAATTATCAGAAAAAGTTTCCCCGGGCTGTAAAGCCTGGTCATCGGTCCCTCCAGTTCCCTGATGCAAATCAAGCAGCGTAACACTCTTACCGGCTGCTCCACGGTCCCAGTAAAAAACAAGTCCTTGGCGCATATGATAATTTTTTTGATTAGGAGAACTTAATTTATTTAAGAGTCTTGAACGGTAACCAATCCAATAATACATATTAGTTTTGGTGCTCCTTTTAACTCTCAACGCCCGCTTACTATTCACTTTAGCGATGTCCTTCTGATCGAAATTATAAAGACGCTTAGTAAAACTGCCATTAGAAGAAATATCATAACGACTAGTAATCCATTTGCACCGCCACTTTTCGTAAGGGTCTGGATCAATGCCTCCACTCTTCATAAACTGCCATGGATCATTTTCCAATTTCCCATTCAAGGCTACCGGATTATCACCATTTGGCACCCATCTCCTCTGATGCCCAAAATTAAAATTGTGCCCCATCTCGTGAATAGTTGAGCCTCCAGTTCCCTTCGCCCAAAATCGCTTACCTCCGACTGTAGCATGAGATCCTACTGAACCTCCTCCAAAATAATAACCAACAATATTATAACTATTAGTATTGTGCCCTGCATTAGTTGCTTTTAGGTCAGCCCTAGTTGCCATTTCAGAAGCAGTGTAACTTGCCCTCTTCCCAAGTTTAACCTCCACCGTGTGATAGACGAAATTTAACCGACCAAATGAAAACCTTTCAAAATTACTCTTAGCTGTTTTCAGTTTTTTACTAATAGCTTCTAAAGTGGGAGCATTATGAGCATCAGAGAAATCAATGCGAATTCCCAACACTCGGATATTTCCTGTGGTTTTTGCGGCGTCAGCTAGAGGTAAACTCAGAAAAAATCCATTAAAAAACAAAAACACAACCACCACTAATTTCGGTGGTAGTAAAAAAATTATTAAGCGCAAGATTTTCATCAGTCATATGAACTGATCATTGATGGCTTAGGATAATTAGAAAAGCAATTAGGACTCTCAAAGTTACCTAGTTACTTCTAACAAAAAACTTACTCACCCATCAACTTCTTCAAGGTCGGCTCAATAGATTCCGCCCATATCGTGTAACCCTCCACGCTGAGGTGTAAAAGATCAGGCATAATCTTACGGGTCAATGTGCCATCTGGCTCAAGAAACTTATCCCCAATATCGAGATAATGGACGTCCTTACCGTCAGCAAGCTTTTTGAAAATCGCATTGGCCTTCTCATTTACCTGACGGCGACCATCATCCTTGTTTGCTCCTCTTGGAAAAATTCCGAGTAAAAGGACTTTGGTCTTGGGGAGTTTTTTGCGTAACTGTTTCGTTATTGCCGCTAACCCATCAGCAATCTCCTCTGGAGAGTTATTACCGGAGTTATTGGTTCCAATCATAACTACCGCCGCTTTTGGAGTGATCCCCTTTACGTTTCCATTATCAAGCCTCCAAATAACATGTTGGGTGCGATCACCGCCGATTCCTAGATTGACGGCATTTCGTTTACCGTAAAACTTTCCCCAAACACTTTTTCCCTTACCATCCCAACCATGAGTAATCGAATCACCTATCAGAACCAAATCCACCGTCCCTAGATCCACTCGCTGATTAAAAGATTCGTGACGTTTCATCCATCCACCTGACCTTGGAACAGGCTTAACGGCAGAATGCAAATCATTTGCTTCCACTGAAAATCGTGGAGACAAACAAATAAAAGTAATTAAAGAAAGGTATACATATCTCATGGTATCAACTTTCATAAAGAATCATAGAGAATCGGTCAATACCGATCTACTTAACGTACACAAAATTATCTAATATAATATGAAAGCATCATTAATTTGCTTCGTTTTCCGGCTCTATTTTGAAATGGTGAAGCACGTTTTTGATAAGCTCGCTCAAAGGTTTATCATGGTACATTGCCCAAGCAGTAGCGATCGATCCGGTATGAAAAACTCGGCCGCCTTCAGGCCTCTCCCAATAGATAATCTCTGCGATAGTATCCCCTCCCCCTACTCTCTTCTTGTGACTTTCAGCATTAAAATCTAGAACGTTACGATTATCATGACTACTAGCGACAGTAACGATACCTTCAGGCTCAACTAAACCTTTTAATTTTGGATCCTTAGTGGCTTTTAATATTGTAGATAATCTCACATCATATTCATGACCAACTGCACCAATCGTGTCTGTAGCAAAACCAAATTCCTCACCCTCTTCTAATTCAATCTTGTTAGGTTCATTGAATAGAAAATGATTGGGAAGATCGACCTTATAAGGTTTAAAGTTTCCTCCAGCCCATCCGATACACGTCAATCCGACCAGTTTCCACGCAGGGTATCCACAAAAACGCATCAAGCTACCACGTTTAAAATCATGGCTATGATAAAGCTCTCCCACTTTTGCCTGAGCCCGACCACCGATACTCTTTCCAAACTTCCTGCACTCCATCACTTCACCCGTCTCATCAAAACTCACTCTCCAGAACATGGTATTACCTGACATCACCACGGCAGCACCTCCACTTTTTAAGTAACGATCAAGGCCATCATAGGCTCGGCTTGACCAGTATTCGCTATGGCCATTAATGCAAACAGCCTTATAACCATTTAGCAGCTCCGGATTAGAATCCAAGTCACGGTCAGTAATGACGTCGTATTCATAACCATGCTTATCTAACCAGAGGTGAAGAAATCTTTCGCCACGGAGAAGATGACTGTAGCCGCCACCGATGTAGGTTCTATTAGGACCTGCAGCCGGCCATGGCACCTTCATACCAATTTTGTAAGTTGGCTGACCATTAAAGTGATCACTATAACAACTGTATCTGGGAGCACTCGGATGACTATTACCCAAACCTCCCGTGCCCATCTGAATCAACCCGGGACCGTGGGTCGTAGGAAAAGGAGTCGAATTATAAGCTAACCATGTGCTTGAAGACACAAGAACAAGTAGCGGCGCTTTAGGTTTAGATTCGGCGCGCCTGACAATGAAGGTAGCGTGATAACGCTTAGACTTACCTTTTAAATCAAAATCAAACCGCCCCGCGTAAACGCCCGACTTCGTCTCTTCGGGCAACTGAAACTTATGATTAACTTTCCACCGGGCATTATAGAGCTCATCCTCTGCGAGCCTGAGTCCATGTCCACGATCAGCATCTTTTACCGGGTCATATTTATTATCATGACGATCTATCTTGGCAGCATCAAAACTCGGCCCACCTATCATCCACGTTCCTCTGTTAATTATTCGTCCTTCATG
>JAAZZC010000199.1 GCA_014239335.1 Verrucomicrobiales bacterium | reverse complement strand
GTCTCCTGCTGAAATCCTCTTGGTTTTGCGCAGAGCTGGAAGATAAAGCCACTGGTCATCATCCTTCCCTGACTCATCGTAATCATAGGTAAGAAACCCTGTGTTTTTGACATCTGCAGGGGAGACAAAAAACATCAAACTCTTTGAATCTTTACCTTGCTCCAAACCATAAGTTTTAAGTTTTCTAACACGTTTTTTTCCCTTTTTATCAATTAAAATCATTTCCATTTCAGAAATGGAGCGGTCTCCCCCATCACGGGCATTGACCTTTTCCATGATTTCTCGTCCGCTGAGGGCAAATATTTTTTCAGGAAGCACAATAGCTCCAGAAATTATAATACTAAAGATAGTAAAACTGATTGTGTTTGAAATTCTTTTATTTAACATCATAATGTCTCCTTTTTTGTAGAGTTAGAAGGCCTATTTTTATAGATCACAGCCATCATTGCAGGAGCAAGCAGGATATCACCGAGAAGAGCGATGATAATGACCAAACCTGTAATTAGGCCAAAAGAAAAGAGGTTATTCATCGATGAAAGAATGAAGATGAAAAAACCTACGGAAAGAACAATTGTAGTTAGAAGCATAGCCCGTCCAGTTGAGGTCAGCGTTTTTTCCACAGCCAACTCTATATCTTCATGAATGTTATAACTCCGGCGAAAGTTGTGCATGAAGTGCACAGTATCGTCGACAGCAAGTCCAATCGCAATGCTGCCGACAAGAATTGACATCGCGTCAATAGGTAGATCAAGCATTCCCATTACACCCAAACCCACTAGGACTGGCAAAAAATTTGGGATCATGCTCCATAGTCCCAAACGAAAATCAGCAAGCAGGATAATCATCATCAAAGTAATCACTACCCCTGCAATTAGATAACTTATGAGCATACCTTCCATAAGGAACGTGATTGTTTTTACCATGATCGGAATTAGTCCTGTGACGACATATGACTTTTCCTTACCAAACAGATCCTCTATCTTTCTTTCTAGCTTGAGTAAAAGCCCAGAATATTGATTTGCATCTACCCAAGTTGTCTTGAGAGTGACGCGTGCCTTAGAATAAGGCGTATTGACCAGACTTTCGAGATCATCAGTACCACCATTTTCGAAAAGTAGAAGTTCCTGTGCTATCATTCCCCGATCCATGGGTACCTTATAGTATTCTTCTCGATCCTCGTTTAGTACCTGGTTGATTTCCTTGACTACGTCGACAACAGATGAAGATTTACCTACTACAATCTTGTTGTGGCTTAATCCTTCGGAAAAGCGATTAAACTCATCAAGACGTTTCATGAATTCTGGATCTTTGACTGCATCCTCCTCATCCCGCTCGACAACCAATTCAATCGCAGCACTGCCTTTCATATGATCGTTGATAGCATCGGTGGCATTTCGCAGAGAGTGGTTATCTGGGAGCCAGGCAACTGGATTATGTGAAAAACGAAGCTGGGCGGCACCGAACGACGACATCAAAGCTATCAAAGTGCTGATCACTATCACCGTCCAGGGCTGATTGACTGCAAAATTTCCACATCCTTTGAGCATCCTGTCTGCAAATGAGATTCGTGGATGAGATGTTTCCTGCATATACAGCTTATCAGCAACAACTGCTGGTTTTCCTTCTGGAAGCACCGAAAGCAGGGCTGGCAAGAGAACCAGTGTGAAGAAAACACAGAGCAGGACACCTGCCGCTCCATATAATCCAAGATCTGAAACCGGTGCCACTTTAACTGGAACAAAAGAAAGTAGGCCCCCTGCCGTGGTAAGGCTGGTAATAAGAATAGCCAGCCCCGAATGTCCCATTGCAAAAGCAATCGCATCCCCTTTGTCTCCATGCTCGTGCAGGTGCCTGTAATATATGACAAGCAAGTGGATAGAATAACCGATTCCAACGGCAAGGAGGAAAGAAGGGAGGATCTGCATAACAACCGTAAGTTTTGTCCCGGTTAACCCCACTAGTCCAAGGGCGGTCAATAAAGATAATATTACCGTTAGTATAGGAAGCAGCAAACCCGACACACGACGGAAAAGTAATAACAGAAGTAGGGCGATCACCCCTAATGATGCTAACACGAAAATGGGCATGTCAGAGAACATGGCTTTATTCAGGTCATGAACCATTATTGGAGAGCCACCGAGTTCGATCGGGAAATCAAGATTGCGGTGACGATCAGCCAAAGACTTGATAGCTTCAACAAATTCACTGTTTTGTTCATCGGTCAACAACTGAGATTTTTCATTGTCAGAAAGTGACGTTTCCTCTTCGTCTGAGAACCCGTCTTCCAGTATTCCTTCCTGATCTATATCTTTTCCAACATCAGAAAAAGCATTGGAGCGAATCAGCACAGTCGTGTATTGCCCATCCTCTGAAACCAAAAAGTTGCGGTAGGACTTGTTTTTAAGTACTCGTTCCTTAAGATCCATAACGCCTGCATCATCACCAGGCCAGTCTGCCATCAATTCCTCGATGATCAGGTCTCCTCCCTCACCTCGCATAGCAGTCACATTTATCAAACTTTGTACTTCATCAAGATGTGGGACCTCGGCCTCAAGATCTTCATGAAAAGATTTAAGCTTCTTCAAAAATTC
>JAAZZC010000158.1 GCA_014239335.1 Verrucomicrobiales bacterium | reverse complement strand
TTTTAAAGAGTCAACCATCAAAATATAAATCATGACTCAATAATCAGGTTGCGGGGCCCGTTCGGCCTCTGGTAGGATCAGTCCTGATGAGATTTTTGATTTCAGTAATAACGGCTCTGTTTTTGTCTGTACTAATGAGTGGGTGTAAGAATGATGCGGAAATAAAAAATGAAGACAAAATAAAGACCGGATCCCAAAAGAGTTCATACTCAACCCGTGGTTTTGTTTTGGAGCTGATTCCTGATGATAAGTCAGCTTTTATTCATCATGAAAATATACCGGGTTTCATGGAGGAGATGACTATGTATCTCAAGGTGGAGAATCCTGAGGAATACTCGGCACTTAAGGCCGGGCATCAATACAAATTTGATATGATTGTTAATAAGGAGGACGGAACTTATATCAAAAATATCATACCGACCGGTGAAGTGAAGACCGGCCCATTATCCGGGAGCAAGCCCAGTGAGAAATGGTTTAAAAAACCGACTTTCGAACTCGGCGATAAACTTCCTGAGTTCTCACTCAAGACTTCTGACGGGAATATCATTAATTCATCAAAATTGAGCAGTGGTCCTTGGGCGATAACTTTCATCTTCACTAGGTGTCCTTTGCCCGATTACTGCCCCATGATGTCTTTGAGGTTTAATGAGGCAGTTAATCTTCTTCAAGAAGCTGAGATTAAAAACTGGAACCTTGTTTCCCTCACGATTGATCCTGCATTTGATACGGAAAAAGTTCTTAATGATTATAGGAAAGCGAGAGGTTACGAATATGAAAACTGGTTATTTTGTAGAGCTGAAATCGATGAGGTAAGAAAAATAGGAGATCCTCTAGGTTTAAGTTTTGATACGGATGAGTTTCCAATTGAACATAATCTCAGGACAGCTGTCTTTGACGCCGATGGAAAATTAGTCGAAGTCTTCAGTGGCAATAAATGGGCGGCTCAGCAGCTCGCTGAATCCATCATTAGTGCCGGTAAAGGAAGCTGAGTTTTTTTGATGTTACTTTTCGGTCTTCTTTTTTCTGGGCTTCCTTGTGAAAGTGATGGTCGATGCATTGTCTGGATCCTTCACTCTTACATTTGTTTGGCTTCTCTTATTAGGGTCTTCAGATTTTCGAGTCGTTATCACTTCGTAGGTCTTTCCTGATATAGTCTCAGTGTATTTCCATTTTTCCGCACTCTCGCTGATGCCAATTAACTCTGAGGGACCAGTGTAGAGCTTGCCTCCATCGAATCCGGAGTTGCTGGAGAATATTTTCTTTCTCTTTGCATCCCAGGTTTCCATTCCTGATCCTGTGCTGAGAATAGTCCCGTCATTCGTTTTCATTACATGGGAATTTAAAATTTTACTCCCATCAGCGCTCATCTGAGTGGTGTGGGTATGACTATACTCGAGACCTTCTGGGATACCTTCCCAGATGTCAGTGGTTTTGCCTGTGTATGACCATACCCCGAAAGCCTTTTGTTTCCTTTTCATGGATAGGTACTCTTTCCAACTGGTAGGAAGCTTTAGATTGGATTTCTCTTTTTTATGGTGGTCAGCAAATAATTGAGTAAGACCAGCGAATGAGATGACCAATGAGAAGCATATTAAATTTTTCATGATATTTTTCGTATCAGTTATCAAAATCTCTTACAACTATTATTTCGATAATTTTTAATTAAGAGCAATCAAAAGCTATTTTTTTACAAGTGAATTTTATGACTAACGAAGAAATAAAATGATATGTTAGTATATATATTAATATGATTAAGAATTCATATTGAGGCGTTCACTTTCTCTTGATTTCCCATTCTTGAATCTATAAATGTTAGTTTATGAAAAAATATTTATTTATTGTTTTAGCAGCAGTTATCAGTTCTTCTGCAATCTCAAGTGCACAGGATTTACCAACGATCAAAACGAGTGCGGATTTTGATAAATTAAAAAGACTCGTCGGTGACTGGAAAGGTAAGATGAAGAGGTCGACCGGTGAAACTATTGATGTGTCACTGAGTTACAAAGTGATCTCTAATGGGAGTGTTATTATTGAGACGTCTATCGAGGATGAAACTGAAATGATTTCTACATACAAGGACCGTTTTGGAAAACTCACAGGTACTCATTATTGCGCTTTGGGCAATCAGCCAATGTTTAACTTAGGCAAGTCGACTGATTCCGTGTTTGATTTTGAGCTCGATCCTGCGTGCGGATTAAAAGAGGGTAAGCATAAATTTGTTAAGGCCTTGAAATATACGAATGAATCCAAAAGTAAGGATGTCCTTAAAATGGAATACGTTGTCATTAATGAGGACAAGTCCACTGAAAAAAGCAGCGCTACTTACAAGAGAGTTAAATGACTTAACTTCATATATTTTTAATGAGGCTGTCATCTTGAGATGGCAGCCTTTTTTTATTGGTGAATGAAGAATGTTTTAATAGTTGGCAATTCTTTGCTAAATTCATTTACTCATAGAGTGCCTGTAATTTCGCAGGTTTATTTATTATGCTAAGGAAAATAAATGGAACATTGAACCGGGTCTTATTATCAGTATTTTTTCTGTGTTCATCGCTTTGGGCGGATACACCCATTGAAATATCTGATCGTATAGCAATAGATGACCTAATTTCACGGTACAGTCATACCTGGGACTCTAAGGATGCCAGAGGCTGGTCGGATCTGTTCGTGAAGGATGGGGTCTGGGCCAATTACTTTGCAGGGAAGAAAGACAAGTTATTAGGATCTGGGGACGAGCGGCTAGCGTTCGCTGAAAAATTACAGGGGTCATTCAGGGAGCGTGGAATCGTCACGCGTCATCACCAAACAAATACGCTTCTCAAGAAGAAAGAGGACGGCACGATTGAGGGCGAAACGGTCTTCTCTGTCATTTGGCAGCACCACGATGAGCCTTTGCCTAAGTTGATGCATAGTGGTGTTTACCGCGACATTTATGTGAAGACGGATCAGGGCTGGAAGTTCAGGGTCCGTGAGGTCCGTTTCGATCATCAGCTCTTTCAAGAGGAGGAGGAGCTTGTCCCTGATTTTACGCTGCTCAAAGCGCGGACCCACGCAGAGCACCGCAAACTCGGAGGAAGGACACCCTATTTCGCGCACTACAAAAAGGGACGGATGGAGCTGGTTTTTATTGCCGCGCGTCACGAGCCAAGGGTCGGTTCGCCAACCCATAAGCTCATCGAGTCGGTCATCGAGGGTTTCGGTCCCGAATGTGTGATTACTGAGGGATTGAGGAGTGAAGACGGTTATTCTCCGGACGGTCTGATCAGGGACGCGAGGCGACGGGAGCAGAGCGGTAACCTGCCGGAGCCTCTCTTTGCGGCGCTACTGGCGGATCAAAAGGAAATCCCTTTCATTGGCGGAGAGCCGTCCCCGTCCGTCACGACCGAGGCGCTCCGCAAAGTGACTGATGATGATACGGATATTCTCGGTTATCTCGTGGTTCGGCACTTGGGTCAGGTCCGCCGTGAGCAGCCCGGGGCGGATTTGGACAACAGAGTGAAGCGGTTATTGCCGCGGATGATTGAGCAGTTCGAGCTCGAGACAGCAATGAATCTTGATCAGTTCAAGGACTGGTATGAGAGGACGGCCGGGAGGGCTTTCAGTGCCGAGAATCTTCGGCGAGAGGACATTGCTCCAATAGCAACTGAGGATCCAGGTCTGTTAAAGCGTATGGGGATTACCGTGATGCTTGCCCGCGAAAAGCATCTCATATCACTTGAGGCCCGGTTACTCGCCGAGTACAAGCGAGTGCTGGTCATTTACGGTTCGGGCCACCTGGTCTATGAGAATGAAATTCTAAAGGACATGCTCGGTCCTCCGATCCGTAAGGCTTCACGGTGGTAAGAGGTTTTGATTGAGGGTTTAAGAACGGGTTCGATTAGGAGTGATTTCAAGAGGTGGTTCGGGGAGACAATGACTGCCGTAGAGATATTTTGATTTCTCAATAAGGGGTACCTACAGAAAGTTTCATAATTTTATTGTTAATGCTCCTGACGGGACGACCAGAATCGATCACGTCATATATCCAATAGTTATAATTTTAGAATGTGTTAGTTTTATAATGGGGATATCGATTTTACTTTCTTTAATAGTTCATCTAAGTTAACTATTGTGCCTTATGTAATTGGGTATAAATCAGTTCTTGCTCTAAATAAAAATAAAAAAATATTATGGCTGAAGAAAAAAGACCAGGGGGACTTACCGCACTTGCAGTTTTAAATTTTGTATTTGGTGGTTTCGGAGTCCTTGGGGTTCTCGCAATGGCGGCACTGTTTGGGTTTTTTAATGAACTCTCAGAAGGTGAGATAGCGAAAGAGGTGGGGGGGGAAGGCATATTTCGCTTTATCTTAACTGCCCTCAGTGCTGCTCTGTTGATTGTTTCGGGGATTGGATACCTTGGGCAGAAGCGAGTGTTGGGCAGAATGATGGGGAGCTTTTACGGGATAGCTTCAATAGCGAACAATGGACTGTCGCTTGCCGTTGGTGAGGAGTTCAATTTCGGTACTATTGTTGGTCTGGTCTATCCAGTACTGACTTTAATCTTGGTCAACACTATATTTAAGGACGACCTGGTGAATTGATTTCGGAAATAATCGATTCTTTCATGAATTTTTAATTTAAAGATAGAGATGGAAACGACAGCCGCCAAAGTGCCCCGTGCGTGGTCTCCGCAGCATGTGTGGATCATTGCACTTTACTCGATGCGCTTTGCTCTGCGCACGGGTGGAGGGCTCATATTCCTGCTGATCTTCCTGACGATGGGTTTGTCGGTGGCTGCCATTTTTATCACTCCACTGGAGAAACTGGTGAAGATGGAAGGAGCGGAATCCATGACCGACTCAGATATCAGTGTTACGATTCTTGAGTCGGAGAAGGTGGTAGAAGCGGTGCAGTGGATTACCAGTTCGGATAGTGCTCAGTCGGAATATCTCCTCAGAGAAAATCCCGCACTGCTCAGCGCGATCCTGCTGATCCTGTTGATTGCGATACCCTTTATGACCTGCTTCGGGGCCTTTAACCAGACTTCCGGGGATATTGCAACCAGAGGATTGCGCTACCTTCTGCTGCGGACGGAGCGTACTAATATCTTTCTGGGCCGGTTCGTTGGGGTAATGTTATTCACGCTTCTCTCGGCGGTCGGCACCATGCTCGTGATTGTTCTCTATGTGCAGTTCAAGGTAGGTGCTTATACCGGGGCGGGCCTCTGGCTATGGGGCTTTCAGGGATTAATAGCGATATTTTTCCTGAGCTTACCCTACACCGCTATCTGCGCCTGGTTTTCCTGCATGCTCGATAGTCCCTTTGGATCCTTGACCATTTGTCTGCTGTTCTCCGGGTTTTCTCTGACCCTCCTTTATGCACTTAAATTGACTCTTACCGGCTCGATGAATGTTGATCCCGAGAGTCTTGGCTGGCTTTTTAAAACCATGCCTTGGGGATGGAAATACGAGTTACTTCACGGTTCCCTTGGGGTACGCTTGACAGCAATTCTGGCCATGCTGGGTTTTACCGCGGCTTTCCTCTTCCTAGGTCTGCGCCATTTTAACAAACGTGACCTGTAATTTGAATCATGGAACTGGCAGTTAAAGTCAACAATCTCACCAAGAAGTTTGCGAATCAGATTGCTCTGGACAGGGTTAATCTTGAGATTCCCAAGAACAGCCTCTACGGCCTACTTGGTCCTAATGGTGCCGGCAAGACGACATTGTTCTCCATAGCTGCGGGTTTTCTCAAGCCTACCGAGGGTACCATTGAGGTGCTAGGTGTGGATGTTGCCCGGATCAGTGAATTGCGCGGCCAGCTTGCCATGTTGCCGCAGGATGCAGCCTTTCAGGGATCCATTCCCGTGATTGATCAGTTGATTATGTTTTCCAGGCTCAATGGCCTTGATCAAAATGCCGCACACAACGCGGCCAAGGATGCACTGGAAATTGTCGGCCTGCCCGAAGTGGCCAGGAAGTCGGCCAGGACCCTGAGTCACGGCATGATGAAGAGGGTGGCACTTTGCCAGGCCTTTCTGGGGGATGCGAAGGTAATTTTCCTTGATGAGCCGACTGCCGGCCTTGACCCTGACAATGCCCGCAGGATTCGTGAACTGGTCAAAGAATTTACTCAGGACAAAACGGTCATCTTCTCCAGTCATAACCTGCAGGAAGTTCAGGACATTTGTGACTATGTCTGCGTCATTGACAAGGGCAGAGTTGTTGAGGAAGGAACTATGGAGTCTTTGACGGAATCCACTTTTCTGGTGCGTATTGAGCTTGTCTCGGCACTTTCCCAGGAGGCGCATGCGGCATTGCAGGCATTGCCGGTTGTGGAGAGCATCGAATTGAC
This sequence comes from Verrucomicrobiales bacterium, assembly GCA_014239335.1. Classification (GTDB taxonomy): domain Bacteria; phylum Verrucomicrobiota; class Verrucomicrobiia; order Verrucomicrobiales; family DEV007; genus EC70. The sequence goes on along the minus strand of JAAZZC010000158.1, from coordinate 612 downwards.
ATCGGACACTGAATTTAATCTGCGCCTCAATGTCTCCGGTACCGGCAAGGATGAGGCCATGAAGCAAATATACGGGACACTGACCGGCTTTGAGATTTATCCCCGTAGTGTTTTTGAGGGTGCTAGCCTGGAGGCTCGATTCCTTGAGGTTACGGGAGGAACCTTTGACGGCGCTTCCAGCACTTAGCATGCATTGGGCAGTAGTCATTCAAGGTAGTTTTTAATTTAAATGATCCAGTTCCCTCATTCGCTGTATAAATATTTACTGGGATGACGTGGTGAATTTTCTAATTGGTCGGTTCGTGGTGGGGTGTTAGGCTTCCTGCAATGAAGAATTTACTTCTGTTTCAACTCACCTTGGCTCTGTCTCTATCTTTTACCACACTGGCAGTGGATTCTCATAAAGTGCAAATCAAACCCGTGCCCCGGCCTGCGAAAAAAATACAACCGGTCCCGCGCCCGGCGCCCGGCGTGCGACCTTTGCCGGGACGTTTACCGGGTCGTTTTCCTGGTCAATCGGCCAAGCCTAAGCCCGTTCAGTGGGGAGAAAAACAGATCGTTGCAGTCGCGACTATTACCGACATTAAACAGGGCCCCACGGCTAAGTCTTTT
>JAAZZC010000002.1 GCA_014239335.1 Verrucomicrobiales bacterium | reverse complement strand
TTCTAGGAAGTTATTTTTTCTTAGCGGCGGGCTTTTTAGCGGCGGGCTTTTTAGCGGCAAGCTTTTTAGCGGCAGGCTTTTTAGCGGCGGTTCTTTTAGTGTTTTCTTTCTTGGGTGAAGATTTCTTTGAATTCTTCTTTTGGGGAGTTTTTTTCTTAGACTTTTTTGCAGCTTCTTCCTTTTTCTTGAGAGCAGCTATTTTTTTCGCTCCTTCTTCTTTAGTTAGTTCTCCTGATTTTACTAAGGATCGAATTTTTTTTATCCAAGCTTCCAAACTAGTTTCCTTTTTTGCGCTTTCTTGTTTCTTGAGTACAGCGAACTTTTCTTTGGCTTGTTTTTCTGTGATCTTACCTGCCTTAACTGCAGCTTTAAGTTCCTTGGCTACAGCTTCTATATTTTTTTGTTTCTTTTCGTCGGCTTTAACTATTGTCAGACTGCTAAGAAATATGATGGATGATATTATTGTTGTGATGAATTTCATTTTGGGTTGTATCCTATTAACGTTTAAATGTAAGAGGCTTTTCTCTGTTAAAAATTAATGTCTTATTATATTAAGATATAACGGTTTTATGGTGAAGAATATTTTATTTCATTTATTTCTCTTTGTCAGTGCAGTTAATTTAACTCATGCCCTTGATCGACCTAATGTCATTTTTATAGCGATTGATGATATGAATGACTGGATTTCTTTGCTTGATCCAGATTCTCCTATTAAGACGCCTAATTTAGAACGATTGGCAAGGAAGGGGATGCTTTTTACTCACGCGTATTGTCCTTCGCCGGCTTGTAATCCATCGAGGGTTTCAATTCTTACTGGGCTTCGCCCTTCGACTACTGGTGTATATGGGAACAATAGTAATTGGCGTGGTGCTTTGCCGGACCGTAAGACCATTTTTCAAAAGTTTAAAGATTCTGGATATTCAGTGAAAGGTGCCGGAAAGATTTTTCACCACAAGCTTAATGGGGCTTTTCATGATGGGCCTTCTTTCGATGCTTTTCAGCTCATGATAACTCAGCCCCATCCATCGAGGAAATTGAATGAAGCGCCAGAGTATGGATCCATACGTACGGATTGGGGGGTTTTCCCAAAGAAAGAAGAGGACAGTATAGATTTTAAAACTACAGAATATTGTATTGATTCGATTAAGAATGCGAAGAGTGACAAGCCTCTATTCTTAGCTTGTGGAATTTATCGGCCCCATTCACCTTTTTTTGCACCTCAAAAATATCACTCGATGGTTGGAGAAATTCCTGTCCCCATTCGCAAAATAAATGATTTGCAAGATCTGCCTAAGGGCGCATTAGAGCTCAATCGGAGTACGAAATGGTTTTGGAAGGGCATGCAAAATCTAGAGTCTAAGATTCCAGGTTCTTATAGTAAGTTTATTCAATCTTACGCTGCATGTTGTGTTTTTGCTGATGCCCAGGTTGGTAAATTGCTTGATGAGGTCGAGCGTAGTTTGCCTCAGGATAACACCGTTATTGTTCTGTGGTCTGATCATGGGTTCCACCTAGGGGAAAAAGAGCATATTGAAAAATTTATGCTATGGGAAAAGAGTACTCATGTTCCTTTCATTTTTGTTGTACCTGGAATGACGAAAGAGAGGAGCGTTTGTAAAGTGCCAATCGACCTGACTGTTCTTTATCCTACCCTCTTGGAAGTTTGCGGTTTACCAAAAGATAAATCATGTGATGGGGTGAGTATTCTTCCTCTGTTGAAGAAGGAGAAAGTGAATTGGAAGAGGCCTGCTCTTATGACATACAAGAAGGGGAATCATGCACTCAGGACGGAGCGGTGGCGTTACATACGGTACGCTGATGGGACTGAGGAGCTGTATGATCATGAGAAGGATCCTAATGAGTGGGATAACATTGCCCATAAACCTGAACACTCAGGCATCATTGATGGTTACAAAAAATGGTTACCAGCAAATGAGAAGAATCAGGTTCCTGACCTCAAGAGAAAGAAATGACAGCAATTAACTAGAGAGTGTACTTGCTTAGTTGATTTTTGAATGAATGTTCTCTTATGCACTTAATTATTACTACTTTGTTTGCGGTCATTTTTTGTGTGGGTTGCGGTCAGGAAAGCGGAAATGAACCGATTGAACCGAATTCCGATAAAGAAAATAAGATCAGCTCAAGTAAGGTCACAGAGCAGGCTACTCTCCTTGATGTGGATTCAGTATTGCCTAGCGGAGAATTGAATGAACCGGAGAGTAATCAGCCCGTTGCTAAAGAAGAGTCGAAGGGTGATGAGGAGATGTTAGCAGAAATAAAAGAACTAAAAGAAAAAGCATTAGCGGGTGACGCTTCTGCTCAGCTTTTTTTAGGTCAGAGTTATCAGAGGGGTTCTGGAGTTGAGAAGGATTTGAATGAAGCTGTCAAGTGGTTGCGAAAGTCCGCTGAGCAAGGAAATGTTTATGCTCCTCACATTCTAAAGAAATTAGAAGAGGAATATAGTGGAGACATAAAATAGTATAGGGTAGAGGCTAAGGGTTGGCATGAGAGTGACTAATTAGACCATTAGTAGGCTGATTAGGTGGGATAAAAGTTTCGGAAGCCGGCTATTCTATTCTGACTACAGTCTATTTTGTGGGTGGAATAATCTTAAAGGATTTCCCTTTTCTCCTTCCTTGATATGGGATGTATGGATTAATCTGAAAGCATGAAAAAGTTTCTACTAATTTGCTCGGCACTAAATATTTTTCTCGTCATAGGCAGTTCAGGAAATGATGATGAAAATTCAGACAAGGCACTGGGTTTTGTGAATTTATTCAATGGCAAAGATCTGACAAATTGGGTCGATGTTAATACTTCTCCTGATACTTGGTCAGTTAAAGATGGTATGATGATTTGTTCAGGCCATCCGATAGGTGTTATGCGATCCAAAAAGCAATACGAGAACTTCATATTGGTTATTGAATGGCGTCATATGGAGGCTGGTGGAAATTCTGGAGTCTTTTTGTGGAGTGATGCTAAGCCTAAGGGGAGACTGCCTAAGGGGATGGAAGTTCAAATGCTTGAGCTCCAGTGGCCGTATATCCATAAGAAAAGGAATGGTGAGCCAAATCATCTCGGCTATGTCAGTGGTGAGCTTTTTGGAGCAGGTGGTATGAGGGCAGTCCCTGAAAATCCTCGTGGGAGTCGGAGCATGTCTTATGAAATGAGATGCAAAGGAAAAGGTGAATGGAACCGATACGTTGTCGTTGCAGTGGACGGCACTGTTAAGTTATCAATTAATGGAAAGTTTGTTAATGGGATTCGAGAAGCGGATCTGAGAAAAGGGTATTTGTGCTTGGAATCAGAAGGTGCTGAAATTCACTTTCGAAAGATTCAGATTATGGAATTGCCAGATGGTCGGGCTGAAGAGTTAGGCATGTCGCTTCGAGGCAAGTGAGTTCATTAAATATAAAATATTACTTCATTACAAAGTTAGCTAATAGAGAAATTCAATCTTAAATCTTTTATGAAAAAACTTATACCAATATTGCTGCCATTTCTCCTCCTAACTCTTACGCAATTTGCCAGAGAGGCAAGGGAGCTAGCTAGTGATTCATTTGATTGGTCCCAGGTTAATTCACAATCTGATCAAGCTAAGTATATAGTAGGAAAAATTAGAAAATGGCAAAGTGAGGATCCGGCAGGTGAAGGTAAAAAATTAAGAGTGGTATATTTTTATCCGAAGGACAGGAAGCCCCTAAAAAACCATCTTCAGAGGTGGGATAGGATAATGAATGATATTCAAGAGTTCTTTTCTGTTGAGATGACAAAGCTTGGTTATGGAAGAAGTAGGCTTTCACTGGAGAAGGAGAACGGCAATCTAAAGCTTCATGAAGTGCAAGGAACAGCTAATGATGATGGAACTTATTCATATAAATCTGGGGGTAGAATCTACAATGAAGTTACTAAAGCATTGGCCAAGGAAGGAATAGATGCCAAATCGGAAACGCTTCTAATAGTGTGTGGGCTATCAAGAACTGATGGGAAGAAAGTAGAAATATATTCCCCTTATTATGGAATGGGTGCTAGCCAGAACAAGGGCATCTGTTTTGTTGCTGATTCTGATTGGCTTAACATTGATGGGTTGAAAGTAGATAAAACAAACACAAAAATTCAGGTTAAAGAGCATAGGGGTTACGAGCCATTCACTTTGGCAAGATTCAATACGACTTACATAGGGGGGACCATACATGAACTCGGGCACGGCCTATCCTTGCCTCATAATTTAGCAACCAAGTTCGAGTCGACTAAGGGAACTGCTTTAATGGGTGCAGGGAATTATACTTATCGTCAGGAGTGGAGAGATGAAGGTAAGGGATCTTTTCTTACAAATGCTCACGCGATTCGATTGTTAGTGCATCCTGTTTTTAGTGGTACATCTAAAGAATCAAATTTAAACTCGAGCCTTTCAATTGATGATTTAAGTCTTAAATATATTGATGGAGATCTTCACTTAAGAGGTAAAACTAAATCCAGTATCCCTGCTATAGCAATGATCGCTTACAATGATGGAGAAAATAAGGGGCAAAAAAAATATCAGGTTAATAATGATTATGATGCAACTACTTGGACTTCTGTCATTAGTCCTAACAATGAATTCTGGATTAAGATAAATGATCTAAAGGAGGGGAATCATCAAATTCGACTAGTAAGCGTGCATGCTAATGGGGCAACTACGACTCATCGAATTCACTACTCTATTAAAGACGGTAAGCCGGACCTTAATCAGGCTAATAAAGACATTAAAAGTTTTGTCTCCTCCTAGTCATTATTATATTTATGAAAGTGCCAACTGATCTCCCTGTCATTCTTGAGGAAGTACTGGGTAAAGATTCTTCCTTAGAGGACAGGATTAAAAAATCCTTAAATGTAATCTTCGAGGCTTTTGATGCTAAGAATTGTACGTTTCATCGAGTAGATGTGGGAGACCCATTTCTTTATCTTGTGGAACAGATTGGGCTGCCTGAAAAGATTGCAGAGATAGCATCTAAGATTCCAATTGGAAAGGGAATGGCTGGGATTTGCGCGGAGAGAAAAGAGCCAGTGACGATGTGCAATTTGCAGACTGATGATAGTGGAGTTGCACGCCCAGCTGCCAAAAACACAAAAGTTGAGGGTGCGGTTGTAGTTCCTCTTATCGGTGAGAGTGGAGAAGTTATTGCTACGCTTGGAATTGGCAGGGAAGGAGAACACGAATATTCAGAAGAAGAGGTTAAGCTTCTTGAGCAATGTGCTCAGATTCTTATGATTGCTATTCTAGATTGAGATGAATTGACGCAGCGTTACTTTTCTTTGACGGTCACTACGTTCATCTGAATGAATTGTCCGTTGAATGGTTTTGGGGCAGGTGCAATTCCAGGAACGACGAGCTTGTCAAAATTAGTTATGAGTCTGCCGTTTTGTCCGTCTCCGCTTAATGTTACTGTTGCCCCAGCATCGATCTCGATTGTTTTCTTATAATCAACAGTGAAGATGCGGTGGCCTACTTTGTTTTGTCGGTTAAGATAATAGTGCGCCTTGGGTGATGAGACTTCTATCTTGTATATGTTGTAGGTGCCATTGTTAGGCACTCCGCCGATGTAGAAGTATTCTCCGTCCTTTTCTCCATCCTTATACATCATAGGTTCGGCTATTCCACGAAAGCGAAGTGTTACATGATAACGTTTTCCGGTCTCGCCGCCGAATTTTTTGATAGATTTAAAATTGTCAGTTTTTTTAGGATCACCTTTGACTAGAGCTGATAGTCCGTCTGCGCCTTTTTTAGGTTTTTCAGGCATCTTTCCAAGTACTGGAAATTCAAAGCGATAACCATTAAGTTCTGATGCAGGAGACTTTTTCTTTGAGTCTTCACTGCTCGAAATACTGATTAGTGCGAGGCTAAAAATAAAGGTGAAAAAGCAAGTAAAGATCTGATAAGACTGGATGTTAATTTTCATTAGTAATTACAACTTAGAGGATTCAAGAGAATTAATAAATGCTTTTAAAGTAATTTTTAGAAGTGTATGATGGGAACTCTTATCTTTGGTGTTCTATTATTTTGGTTGCCAGAGAATTAACCTCAAGAATTTACAATAAAATGAAAAAATTAATTACACTTATACTCTTAGTCAGCACATTTTCCGTTTTGGATTCCCAAGCATCTCTCGGCGAGAAAATGAAAGAAGATGGGATTGGTTGGATCATGGGTTCTTGGAGTGTTGAAAGAGATGGTAACAAGTTGGAAATATCATATAAATGGGCAGTGAAGGATCACATTATTTCATCGCACCTGAAAATGCCCGGAGTCGAGGGATTTAGTGTCATAGGTATTAATCCAAAGAGCGGAGATGTTGAGCAGTCAGGATTTAATTCTAGGGGAAGTAAGATCACCGGCAAGTGGAGTCCGAAAGGGGACATGCCGATGCTCAAGTACACGAGCATTAATGATGCTGATGAAACACAAACAGCAGCAGTTGCGTTCCGTAAAGTTGATGAAAAAACAATCGAAGTTCATATATTTTCCGCTGATGATTCAGGCAAAGTTGGAGATTCGGCTGATTACACTTTCGAAATGACAAAAGTGAAGGAATAGTTTACTTAAATTATCTGAATTGTTGCCATGCTTGTATTGCAAGTGTGGCAATTTTTTATAAACAATCGTTTCAACTTGCTCCAAGTATCTTTTCCAAGCCAACATCCATGTGGGAATTGGACTAAGGAAAATTAAGAATGAAGTTTTTGCTGCACCTAAAAAGAGGATCGATACTCTTGGCAGTTTTGGTTCTTTTCTTACTCCTTGCACTATTTGTGACTACTAGGGGGCCGCACCGAGGAACTTCTATAGACATAACTTTTCCGGAACCTGGAAAGTGGGGTCAGGTCAATCAATTAGAAGTTGGGGTAGGTGTACGGGACATTACTCCCCAGATTGAACTTTATGACTCGTGGGTCGATGAGGATGGAGATGGAGCGTTTGATCCTGATAT
>JAAZZC010000049.1 GCA_014239335.1 Verrucomicrobiales bacterium | reverse complement strand
GAAAGCTGGTCATTGGATACATTCTTAGAGTTCATCCATCATGGATGAAGTTTATCGAGGTAGCACAGACTCTGGGCAAGCCTTTGGTAATGCGTATGAATCTCAATCAACAGTCATCTGGGAAAAATTGGGAAACGCATAAGTGTTTGATGAATTCAATGTCTCCGATCGTTGACTGCGGGGTCCATTATGTGGACGTTATGTGTCAGATGACCAGGTCTAAGCCCATCAGAGTAAGTGCGATAGGAGCACGCTTAAGTGAAGAACTTAATGAGGGGATGTATAATTATGGGCAGCTACAGGTAACTTTTGAAGATGGATCCGTGGGTTGGTATGAGGCTGGATGGGGTCCAATGATGAGTGAAGTTGCGTTTTTTGTGAAGGATGTTGTGGGACCAAAGGGATCAGTTAGTATTTCAGGAATGGGTGAGGGTGAGGAGACCGATGATGTTGATGCTCACTCAAAGGCTGAATCGATCAAACTTCATCACTCCGAACTGAATGAGGATGGTCAGTTTGTTAATGAAGACGAAGTCATTGATTGTGCAGATGAACCTGATCATGATGGCCTCTGTTATCGGGAACAGGAGATTTTTCTTAATGCAATTATTAATGACGTGGACCTAGGCGATCACATGGATGACGCTGTTAACAGTTTGCGTATTGTGATTGCGGCGGATGAAGCTTTTCGCAGTGGTAAGACGGTGGATTTGTAATTAAATCTTTTCAAGAGAAATGTTTTGGATCTCTAGGGTATTTTGCCATTAATGGGTTGAACTCTGATCTTCCTTCTTTATATAGAGCAACCCATTCGGCTAATCTTCTTCCTAATCTTCTACAGGCTTCTTTTTCTTTCTCTTCTCTAGGTTCTCCAGCGAGTACAGCTCCATAGTGTGGAGTGAGTCCCTTTCCGACATAGTCGGTTACGCCAAAATAGAGAAATCCGAAATTCAGTAGTACTGTCGCCATTGCATTGCATGCAGTTTCATTGCCTCCTCCCCATCCTGCAGAAGAAGAAAAGCTGCAGGCGAATTTTCCGTCCACTTCAAGCCATTTTTCGACAGCAACAGTATCCCACCACTTTTTCATTTTCCATGCCATCGAACCAAGATTAGTAGGGGAGCCCATAGCGATTCCGTGACACCAAGTAAGATCTGCTGCAGTAGCTTCGTCGCAGCTCTTTATCCTTACTTCCATTTCTGAAACAGAAGATGCACCTTCTGAGATCAGTGAGGCCATCTTTTTAGTGTTACCAGTATTGCTATGGTATAAGACTAGTATATTTCCCATATACACAATGATTTCGCATGGAGTGGAGTGTTTTGCGAGATCATAATGCTAGGAATTATAATATTTTTGAGTTTTAAAAGTGCGATGAATGTATCTTGTGATTTAACCGAAAGCAGATAATTCTAGGTTGCCGAGGACTCTCTTGGCATCGATGTTTTTTAGTGCCTCGTTTTTATAATGATATATTGATTGGCCTTAAGGGTGGAGCGATGGGGGCAGCTAACGTGATTCCTGGAGTTTCCGGAGGTACTGTTGCTTTTATTACTGGTATCTATGAACGCTTGATCAATGCAATTAAGTCTTTTGATCTCAATGCAATTGGACTGCTCTTGAAATTTAGATTCAATGATTTTGCTTTGAGAGTTGATTTGCGTTTCCTTTTTGCTATTGCCACAGGATCATTGATCAGTGTGTTAAGCTTGGCTAAGCTTCTTGATTTTCTTTTTGCGCATTACCCGATCATGACATGGGCCTTCTTTTTTGGCTTAATTGTGGCTTCTATTTTCGGAGTTGGTAAGATGATTGGTTGCTGGAATCTATCTGCAATTATTTCAATGGTGACAGGTTCTCTAATTGCAATTTGTATATTGTTTATCCCTCACAGTGCTGGTAGTACTGATTCTTTTTATCTAATTCTTTGTGGGGTAGCTGCGATTTCCAGTATGATTGTGCCCGGTGTCTCTGGTTCTTTTGTACTCTTGGTAATGGGGAATTATGAATTGGTTCTCAAAGCCATTAATGAATGGAACTTTTCTGTTATAGTTCCTTTCAGTATTGGATGTATCATTGGATTAATTTCTTTATCACATTTAATTTCGTGGATTTTTCGTCGCTATAGGAACGTAACTTTATCATTAATAACCGGTTTTATTATTGGTTCACTTCTTCTTATATGGCCATGGAAGAAAGAAGTGCTACTCACAGATGAAGTTGGTAGTTATTCTGTGAAGATAGAAGAAGGAATTTTTGATTATCGTTCAGGTAGCTTAGAAGAAATTAGAAAAGAGCTAAGTGAAGGAGAAGAATTTGTAGTCATTGGATATTCTGATTGGCATTTCCCTTCATTGCAGGAATTTTCATCTATATTAGCAATTTTATTTGCCTTGTTAGGTGCTTCTTTGGTGTTTTTTGTTGATATAAAAAGTAAAGGGAATCGAAAAAATAATGAAGAGACTCATTAGTTTATTTATTTCGTTTCTTATTCAGGCGCTTCCGTCCCAAGCTGGCCCAGATCCTCTGGTAGTTGGTATGGAATTGGAATACCCACCATTCGAATTCGTTGCTGAAGATGGAACGAATGATGGGGTTAGTGTAAAAATGGCTGAGGCCCTAGCAAATTATCTTGGCAGGACTCTAGAGATTCAAAATATTAAATTTGATGCACTGATTACCGCTCTCAAGAGTGACAGTATTGATTTAATTATTTCTTCGATGACGGCCACAGAGGAGAGGAGGAAATCCATTAATTTTTCTGATCCATACGTAACGACCGGGTTGGCCATGCTGGTTCCTATAGATTCACCCATTAAAGGCATTGAAGATCTGATGTCTGTAGGGCTGAAAGTTGTAGTCAAACTTGGAACTACGGGAGAATCTTTTGCGCGAAGTAAATTAAAAAATGCTACGATTTTAACTATGAATCAGGATCCGGCTTGTGCTCTGGAAGTGGCTCAGAAGAAGGCTGATGTTTGGATTTACGATCAGCTTTCTATTTTTCATCATCACAAGCAGCATAAGGAAACAACTAAGGCCTTACTCAAACCAATTAGAGAAGAGCAGTGGGCTATCGGTTTAAGAAAACCTAAATCTGATGAAGATAATTCTTTGCTAATTCAAGTTAATGATTTTCTCAAAAACTTTAGAGAAAGCGGTCAATTCGAAGATCTATCAAATGCTTATTTGAAGGAAGAAAAAGAGCTAGTTAGGAGCATGGGCATTCCTTTTATTTTTGATGTTAATCCTGATCAAAAAGTTGATGCGATTAGAGGAAATGAGGAGGGCTATACTGGTTCAGATCCGCTTTTTATTATAATAATATCAATACTTTCTTTATTAACTATTGCTGCTTTCTGGCGCCTGACTAGGGAAGGGGATAATTCGATTCAGGCTGATGATAATATTTTTAGAAATAGTTTAGGTTTTGTCGTTTTATGGATTGTGCTGATAGGTGTTTGTTTCTTTATTTTTTCTTCTATTAATCGTTCTTATCATTGGAACTGGGAAGGGATATGGAATCGGCGATGGCAGATTTTTGGTGGTTGGATTAGAACTCTTTGGATATCCTTTAGTGCGCTAGTCCTTTGCATTGGAGTGGGAATAGGGCTTGTCATTGGGTCTAGGTGTTCTTTTAGGCCTCTCCGATTCTTTTGTCGTGCATATACTGAAATAGTTAGAGGCAGTCCACTTCTTGTTGTTTTACTTTTTGGTTATTATGTAATTGCAGAAGCGTTCAATATTAATGGTCGAATAATTGTAGGCATTTTGTTGTTGGCATTGTTTGCTGGAGCATATCTTGGAGAAATACTTAGAGGTGGTATTGACAGTGTTGGTAAGACTCAGTTCGATTCTGCGAGAGCCGTAGGTTTTTCTCGGTTTCAAACTTATCGATATGTCATAATTCCACAGGCGGTGAGGCGAGTTCTCCCAGCTGTTGCTGGCCTTTTTATCATGCTAGTAAAAGATTCATCGCTCCTATCAGTTATTGGCGCAGAGGAATTCACTAAACGTAGCGATATTGCCCGAGCAGCTACCTTTACTGGGATTGAAGGATATTTGCCTCTGGCTATTGGTTATTTGCTGATCACTATCCCATTAGCTTATTGTTCCATGCGACTGGAAAGGAAATTTTCTTATGAGAGTTAAAATTAGCGAAGTTTCCAAGATGTATGGTGCCACTCGTGCATTGAATGGGGTTGATATTGACTTGGGTGAGGATATTTCCGCTCTCTCCTTGATAGGGCCATCTGGAGGAGGTAAATCGACGCTTTTGCGAATTTTAGGGGGTTTGGAAATACCTGATAATGGAATTGTTTGTATCAACAATAAGGAAGTGAATTATCAATCAGAAGAATCCTTATTAGATCACCGCCGTCGGAATGGATATCTTTTTCAGAGTTTTAATTTGTTTCCACACAAAACGGCAATTGAGAATGTGACTTTACCCTTAGAATTGGTGCATGGACTTTCTTCATTAGTTGCTATTGAAACTGCTAATCATTGCCTTGATAGGTTCGGGCTAATCGAACATGCTAATAAATTACCATTCGAACTTTCTGGGGGTCAGCAGCAAAGAGTGGCAATTGCGCGAGCGATTGCTCCAGGCCCGAATTTGCTTTTTTTGGATGAGCCAACGTCTGCACTTGATCCAGAAATGACTGGAGAAGTTTTAGACTTAATAGCTGAGTTGAAAGAAGGCGGGCAGGATATAATTCTAACAACTCATGAAATGGGATTTGCTCGAGAGATTGCTGATGAACTTATTTTTTTAGATGAAGGAAAGGTATTAGAGACTGGAGAACCAAAGCTATTACTGTCAAAGGGAGGGAAAAATACGAGACTAGAAAAATTCTTGAGTCGTGTAATGCGTTACTGATTTGCTTTATCTAGTTCAACACGAAGCCTGATCTGTTCCGTTGATCCGATTGTTATTGGTGTGTCAGATCTAAGAATAATTTGTTTTGTTAATAGGTCTTTGGAAAGAGATATTTCAGAAAGTATAGTTGAATTATTCCAGGATGCTAGATTACTTGAAGTTTCACCAATAATAGTTACGTCATTTCCAGTAATTGCGGCAGTAAATTGTATGGCTAGATATTCATTACCATCTTGATCCTGTATGTAATAATCAATTTCTGGCTTTACGGAGTTATTTTTTGGATTTGTCCCAAAAGCATATTCTAGTGCGTTGCTGAAGCCATCATTGTCTGGGTCGGATTCACTTGCTGAGTTTTGATTAAAGGATGGGGAATTTATATCGAAATGAATGATTTTCCATTTTTCGAAACTTGAATCATATAGGACGATTCCTGCAGGAGATCCGTTAGGAGTTTTGGATATAGTCCAATTTTCGGCAGACTTTGGATTTGGATTAGTAGAAGGATTAATAAGTGAAAGGCTGAAACCGTTACCGTCTGCACCCGTAGGCCACGGTTGCTGGTCTGAGTAAGTAAGGCTTTGAATGGCGGAGCCATCTGCAGCGATGAGAGTTAAGGCTTCTCCGTTATTACTTAATTTAGTGGTGGCTTCAAATTCACCCGCTATAAAATTTAATATCTCATTACCGTACCTGGACTCCATTGCTGAAATGTTTTTTACTATTAATATTTGTTCTCCAGCTGCGAGAGAATTCATTTTCGTATTAATTTTGAATTCGAAATCAATGCCCTGATCGAATTGGACTCCGACCAGATTAATTTCAGTTTCTCCTATATTTGTGATCTCAATGTATTCAAAGTCAGCATCACTTTCTGAAGCATTTATCTCTTCTGTGGTTGAGGGATCAAGAGGATGATAATTAAATTCAGTTATAACCAAATTGGCATTTGAGGCAGGTGTCCCTACTATAAAAGTTCCCTCGGTAAGAGCTGACCATTCTGCTTTGTTTGCATTGAAGCTTCTTGATTTAATTATGGTGTTCTTGTTCAGAGCGATTGCCCCTTGGTAGCGAATAGCGCTAGGGCTTAGACTATCCTCAGCGGATGAAGATGATGCGATTAGTTTAGGTATGCAGAGGAGATCGCTGCTCTGAGGAGTATCATTAAGGGCTTGAATGGCTAGCATGTTATTTCCCGGCACCAAAAGATCCGTTGAGTTTGAAATGTCAAATTCTTCTGAGATAACGGCAAGATTGTCAGATCGGTTTCTGGTGGATGCGGAATTCCAGGAGATTGGCTCTGGGGCATTAGATGAAGCAACCTGAGTTCCGTTCAGATATGCTACGAATCCGTCATCATATTTCATTAAGAGTTTAAGTTCATTAATTGATTTGGGATCAATATCGTTTCCGATATTAAATGGCATCCTCACGTAGGCGCTAGATACAACATTTGCCATCTCTTCCACGTCCAGATTTATTAGAGCTCGATAATTAGTGCCGCTTCTCTCGTATCCTATCCCTGATTCTCATTTTAACCATTCTAGTATATTGTCTGGTTGAACGGTTGTGCGCCATTCTATGCCTATATCAGCTCCGCCATTATCAACTGAAGGTATCAGAGCTTCTGCATCAGTAAAATCATCTACGAGTGTGTAGAATTCGTCTTCAACGGGTGAGTAAGGATCAGTTCCGTCAGTAGTATAATAAATATCTGATTGTTGTGTGAACATAGTCAGATTGAATTGTGGAGGTACCACGCCGCCAAGTTGATTAAAAATTGGAGCATCAATTTCAGGGAATAAATTTCGATTACGAAATTGATCCAGAACAATCTGATTGCGATTAGCGATGAACTCATTCCTGACCCATAATACTTCTGGTGCCCAATCATCATTTTTTGTGAAAGGTGCTGAAAAAGAAGAACCTTCATCACCCCATCGGGCAGACTCTGCAATTATAGCGTCTTCAATGGTTTCTGCCATTTGATCCCAACGCTTAGTATTGTTATCAACTGTCATAATGCCATTATTGAAAAAAAGTTGCTGTAGCCGATCCCCGAAACGTATCCTGAAAGGCTTGTATGTTCTTAGTTTAGCATAAAATTCTGCCGGAGATCCGGAGTCATTTACACCTGTCAGGTCAAAATTTGTAACTCCTTGAGGAGGTATGGCAAACTGCAGGAGATTAACCATCAGATGATTGCCCATCGACATTTCAGCGTCCCATGTAAAGAATTTAAATTTCCCGGCTTCACCACGACTCTTGCGTCCCGAATACCAGTTCTTATTGTCAAAGACAGAAACTACCGCGTCGTTTCTTGTAATTGGTCCGAGCCAATCGTAATCACTGGACCAAATCCGTACAATGAAATGGTCGATTAAGTTGTCTATATCGATGAGATTGTCTAGAGCTTGATACTGTTCTGCAGAATTAATTCCCGAGGATGCAATGTCTCGTGCATTTTCCCAAGCTATCGAGTTTCCATCAACGACAGTATAACTTTCATCAAAGAATGTTGGATGATGAAGCACGTCGTAATCTTCTTCATTGCCACCAAGATAAGATTCAAAAAAAACAGCGTTAGCACGTTCATGTAGATCATACAGCCCCCAGTATTCGGTATTTATATAAAGGTGGATGTAACGTCCTCTAGGTGACAAGAGTCCCATTTCGAGCTCGGTCTTTCTTAAAAATTGATCGCGCATTAGGGTCCCATGCGGAGGCAAATCAAGTGATTGATCGCGACCAAATGAATCTGCCAATGACCAAGAGTCATGGCCGCCAGACCGAAGGATGAGCTGATCAAATGACTGGACTGGGCTCTCAGGGAAAATAGGATAATTGAGGCGGCGTTTCCCATACTCTTCCCTGAAATAAAGCCGCATAGGTTTTTTGGGATGATCTCTTGCATTGCCGCCGTGAATGCGAATGCCCGCATCAATTTGAAAGCTATTCTCAGAATCTAACGGATTATGAAATTCAAAGGACACTGGTATTTCAGATCCCCGACCCGATAGTTCTGGGTTTGAATGAATTCCAAAATTTCCAAAGAAAGCATCACCTTCTAGGGTTAATGAGATTACTGGGATATTATTTGATAGATTATCTTTAATAGTTTTGGAGTAATCAGGATCATTTGTAACATCACTATCCATTTTGGACTGATTGATAATGTCAGACGTAAAGAAATAAGTTTGAGTATCAATGTTGCTTGACTGGAATCCTTCCTTCAAGGCAACGGCTCGTAACGTGGTTGTATTTTTTATTTCAATTTCGTTCAGATATGTCTTTGCATCATTTCCTCTGGGGTCTGATCCGTCTATAGTATATCTAATGATAGATTCTGGAGTTTTAGTTGTTATCCCGACATTGATTGGTTCAGTGTAAAATCCTCTATCAGTGGAGAACTTGGTATCTGAAACAAACCCATAGACAATATCATTGTTTGCTTGTCCTGGTGTTGGTTTTACGAAATACCCTTCACTTTCAGCTCCCGCCTCTCTGGGACGTGAAATGATAAGTTCGGGGAGAATAAGGAAATCTGAATTAGATGGGCTGCGGTTCAGTCCCTGTATGGCTAAAACGTTGATTCCTTTGGCCAGTTCTTTAGGTTGAAAATCTATTGGGATAGTTAATTTTTGAACGGCCTCTGAATCTCGGTGACTGCTGGTGGCCCTTGCGTTCCACTCTGCGATAGCTGGTGCATTACTTGAAGCAATTTGCTTGCCATTAATCCAGGCAATGAAACCGTCATCATAATTCATTTTTAACTCAATGTTTGAAACTAGTTCCGAATTTTTAATCTGAAAGGGGGCCCTAATGTATAGAGACGTTTGAGTGTCGCGCATTTGTGCACGCACGTCCGTTTCAAAAAAAGGATCATAATCTGATGATATGTCGTATCCGATACCCAAAGTGCCGGTGTTCCATAGGCTATCATCATAGTCAGTTTTGTTCCAATCTTGGACTGAATCTTCTGGTATAAGCCATTTGGCTGAAGATGATGATGAAATTACTGAGGTATCAAAAACTTTAGTCGAGTTACCGTATGATATGTCCTCTTTCTGTTCGGGATAAGTGAAGCTTTTAGCAATGCTGATTCCGTTCGGTTTGGTAAGTGCTAGAAATTCACCATCGGAATCGAGCAGGAAATTGGTGTGAAGTTCAGAATTTGGTGATGTGCGATTTTTTCCGCTCGCAAAGACGATAAGTTGATTGTTGGCAGCAATTTCAATGGCGGGGAAGGTCCACTTGGTTAAGTTTGAGGCGTTATCAGTTAAATACCACCCTTCGAGACTCACAGTCGTATTTGTTGTGTTAGTTAGCTCGATCCAATCCGAATAATCGTTATCTTCGTCGGTGATACCTCTTTTGTTATTTGCAAGGAATTCCGACACGGTGAGCTCAGCAATGAGGTGAGAACTGAAGGTTTGAAAGAGGAGCGTTATTATTATTATTTTTATTATGTGGCGCACGTTTCAGATCAATTAAGGGCCCTTGTACCAATTGATAGTTTACTTATATAGTGGAGTCTTATTTCACGATCCTTCTTAAGCTCTGAAAGGTAAAGATTAATATTTTGAAATGGAGAGACTTACGAAAACCAAATTATATAAGCAGGGGATATAAATAAAAAAAGATGCCCTTTGTAATAGGGCATCTTTTTAAATTAATATCAGGTTAAGGTTTAACCGAAGCAGGAAACAAAATTTAGCTTAGCATGAGCTTTTCCCTTTTTATTTTTGGGACTAATCCTTGAGCAGGACGTGGGCCAGGATCTTCTTTTTTCTGCAGTGCACGTCGAAGTTTTTTCAGCGCAATATTTTGGAGCTGTCTTATTCTTTCACGTGTTACGCCAAATTCCTGT
>JAAZZC010000003.1 GCA_014239335.1 Verrucomicrobiales bacterium | reverse complement strand
TGGTGGCCGCTATATATCACATTTTGGTTCAATATAGGCATATGTGATGAATATCTCCATTTTTCTACATTTTTTCCGTTGATTTTGCCTTCTTTTGTTCCGTTCGGTTTTCCCCAGGCTAAATAAACTGCATCCATTGGCATTCCTTTTAATATCATGCCCTTAGAAACAGCGATCTTTTGGGATCCTGTCAGAGAAGTAAACATTTTAGGGTTTTCATCAATTCTTGATTGAATTGTTGATGAACAATTGCAGAGGAATAAAGTTGATATAAAAATAAAGATAATTTTTAAATGCATAACTTAGATATAGGTTCTGGGATAAACTAATTCTTAATATATTCAATAAGAATTTTCTAACAATACAATATACAAGTGGAAGACAGTTTTGGACATCAAATTTCTTATTTGCGAATTTCAGTGACGGATAGGTGCAATGAGAGATGCGCGTACTGTATGCCTAATGAGCTTCAGGAATGGCTACCTAGAAGCGGAGTGATGAGTTATGAGGAAATATTGAG
Source organism: Verrucomicrobiales bacterium (assembly GCA_014239335.1). Classification (GTDB taxonomy): domain Bacteria; phylum Verrucomicrobiota; class Verrucomicrobiia; order Verrucomicrobiales; family DEV007; genus EC70. The sequence goes on along the minus strand of JAAZZC010000003.1, from coordinate 2,378 downwards.
AGTTGTGGGGATCGCAGCAGGATTGGGAGTAACTAAGATAAGAGTTACCGGAGGTGAGCCTTTAACTAGGAGAGATGTCATTCCCTTTATTAAGCGATTGAGTGAGATAGATGGGATTAAGGATATAGGAATTACGACTAACGGAACTTTACTTTCAAGGCCGGCGGGAGATTTTAAAACGGCGGCGGCAGCTCTTGCAGATGCTGGAGTTAGAACTGTCAATGTATCACTTGATACTCTAGATGAGCGCAAGTATGTGGTGATCACGGGGCGCCCATATTTGAATCGAGTCATTGAGGGTATTGACGATTTAATTGATTCCGGCTTTGAACAAGTAAAGATTAATACGGTCTTGATGAGAGGCAGGAGCGAGGGTGATCTGCTCGATTTAGTGGATTTTTCTCATCAGAGAAATTTGCTTTTAAGGTTTATAGAAATGATGCCGGTCAGTAGCAATGATGTTCTTAAGGATTCTAATTTTCTTCCATGCGGTGAAGTTATAAAGTTTCTTTCTGATGCTTTTGGTAGCCTTCAATCGAGGTCAGATTACAAAACAAATGGGCCAGCGTCTTATTATATGATTCCAGGAAGAGATCAGTTCATTGGGTTCATTGGAGCCATGACTAATTTCCATTTTTGTGAGTCGTGCAATAAACTTAGATTGACTTGTGACGGTAAGCTAAGGCCTTGCCTCGGAAGCCATTTGGAGTTTGACTTATTGGCTGAGATTCGCTGTGGTGCTAGTGATGAAAGGATTGCTGATTTCATACGTGGAGTAGTTGCAAAAAAACCCAAAGAGCATGACTTTTTATCCAATTACCAACCAGGCCGTAAAATGATTGCTATTGGAGGTTAGATTCATGAATGAATTATCTCACGTGAATAGAGAAGGTGAAGCTTCGATGGTCGATGTTACAGGTAAACCTGAGGTGTCCCGCACAGCAACTGCTAGTGGTTTCATTGAGATGCGGGCAGAGACGATAGGTTTGGTTAATGCTAATGGGATCAAAAAAGGTGATGTATTAACTGTAGCGAAAATTGCTGGAATTTCTGCAGCTAAAAAAACATCAGATCTGATACCTCTATGCCATCCTTTACCTTTGTCTCACGTTTCAGTTGATTGCGTAATCAAAAAGAAGGGAATTTTGTTGAGGTCAACGGTCAAAACCACCGGCAAAACAGGCGTTGAAATGGAAGCTTTATGCGCTGTTAGCGTTGCCACTTTGACCCTTTATGATATGTGCAAAGCGGTAGATAAGACGATGGTGATAGGAGATGTTAAACTTGAATCCAAAATAAAGGATTAATAAAAATGAATGTAGGAATCATTACAATATCGGACCGTGCATCAGCTGGAGAATATGAAGATCATGGAGGGCCAGCGTTGCAGGCTGAGTCTAAAAAACGTGATTGGCATGTACTTGCTGATGCGATCGTTCCGGATGATAAGGAGCTGATCAAGGAAGTGATCCTTTCATTTGAGGCTCAGGGCTGCAATTTGATACTGACGACTGGTGGGACTGGTATCACAGAACGTGATGTGACGCCTGAGGCTCTCAGAGAGATAATGAGAGTTGAAATTGATGGCTTTGGTGAATTAATGAGAATGCGTAGCGTTGATATAACTCCAAATGCAATTCTTTCACGAGGCTTGGCTGCGGTTGTTGGAAATTCTCTTGTAATCACTCTTCCAGGTAAGCCTCAGGGTGCTGTGGAATGTCTGGAATTTGTTGAAGGAGCAATTGCTCATACAGTTAAATTATGTGCAGGCGAACCAACTTCTTGCTGAATCAAGCGTTAGAAGGAATGGGATTAGTGTAGGTCTTTGACCTTAAGGGAATTTTTAGCTATTCTCGAAATAAGGATGGTTACGCTAACAGTGGCGATTAAGCCGATCCCAAGGATCAGCCAGTCTGCTGCTGAGTTTTCTTTTTTGAGTATGGTTTTTCCTATGGAGCCCACGTAAGTATATAAAACAGTACCAGGTATCATTCCTGCCCAAGATGAAATTACATATGTATGTAGGCGAACTTTGGTTAAACCGAGGGCGTAATTTAGTAGAAAAAAAGGAATAATTGGGCTGAGCCTTGCCAAAAATATAATTTTCCATCCTTCTCTTGTAATGGCCATATCCATTGCGGAAAATCTGGAGTTTTTTTTAAGTTTCCTCTCGATGAATCCCCTTGCTAGATAGCGTGAGACAATAAAAGCTGCCGCAGCTCCTAATGTTGACCCGACCGAAACAAGAATTAGGCCTTTCGAGAATCCGAAAACTGCACCGGCTCCAACAGTTAGAGGTGAGCCAGGGATAAGTAGGATGCAGGCGAGAATATAAACTAATACGAACAAGGACATTCCTATGATGCCAAGTGATTCGA
>JAAZZC010000247.1 GCA_014239335.1 Verrucomicrobiales bacterium | reverse complement strand
CCTTTCCTTTCTCGTGTCAGTGCAGCGATTATCTCTTTTGGATCTGTAGTTTCTAGGAACTTCAGAGACACTTCCCTCAGACGTTCTTTTTGGGCTTCTGACAGTGATTCTGGATTAGATTCTCTAGGGTCACCAGAAGCGGAGAATTGAATTGATTCAAATGGGTCAAGAATTGTTAATGAATAAATGCCGGACTCATTAACTTCGTTGTATTCGATAGAAGCTCCGTTCGTATCCTCATTGGCGCTGATTTCTGATGCTGTCGGTGAATTGCTGTAAGATATAGTGGCTTTTTTGTCGATCCAAGAGCTGGGGCCTTTGCGGATAAAAGTTTCTCCCACATTAATATTAATTCCAGCATCTTGTTTGGAGAGAATGCTTCCAAAGACTCGGTGCACGATAGGAAGGAAAGCCGGTTGGACTGGAAGGTCATTCCAGTCAGTGTCCGCAGTACTACTGAACTGATAAACTTTTCCTAGCCCGTAATTTGATTCCACGACTGCCGCGGATCCGTCATTGTATCGAAGTGCGACGGTCGCTTTATTATTGTTCGTTGTGCTATCCAATGACAGTCTGTAGGCTTTCAGCGTTTTCACATTTGAAAGAGTTCCTGCTCCAGGATCATTCCATAGATCAACTAATGGATGATTGTACCCACTGGCTTGAATTGTCAGAGTTTTGCCTTCTCCTTGTTCTGGTATAATTTCCCCGAAAGTTGCTGGCAATAGGCCTGCCTTTTCATGAAGTATTTTGTTATAAAAGGTCGGGTCGATATTGTCTCCAGAAAAAACAACTAAGCCGCCTCCGCTCTCAACGAAATCAATCAAATCAGGTAAGATTTCTTCAGGGAAATCAGAAACGTTTGCTAGAAAAATTGCACGATAATCATCGAGAGAGGTACTTGAGAGGTCCCCGATACTGACACGGTCAGCACCAAGAAAAAATGAGTCCGTCAGCTCAGCAGGAACTGGAACTAAAGCATTTTGCAGGAAAAATGTTTCTGATTCGGTGATGTCTCTGCCAGGTTGGCCATCTACGAGTAATGCTCGTGCTTTATCGATCCCGCGGATGACGATTTCTCTTGAGTTGTCTATTTCTAAAGCATCATCAATGTTAATGGTTGAGCTGATCTGCTGATATCCTGGGTCAGTGAGTTCAATGAAGGTGGTAATTGTTCGTGATTCGCCAGCAGGAATTGCTTCAATAATTGTCGGGTCACCTATGGGCTCTTTATTGATGCTCATTTGAACTTCTACGTCATTGGCTTCAACTTTACCAAAGTTAGTAACTTCAACTGCTAGTCGGACCGGTTGATCAACTGATGCGATCGGTGTTTTTTGATCGAGACGAGTAATTGCGAGATTCTCGTCTGGATCCTTTCCGACTAGCACGATGATTGCATTTGTATCTTTTTTGCTTTGATCAAGTGATCTTGTGATAGCCTCGTACTGTCGCCATGCGCTCGCTTCACCGTCCGTAATAATTACTAGTTCTTTTTGAGAAGATGGTTTGTCCTGCAGTGTCGTTATAGCGGATTCGATTGCCGGGAATAAGTCACTTCCTCGATGAGTTGCTTTCGATTCTTCGAGTGTTCTTTTTGCTCGAGCCGTGTCGTGAGTTGGTTCTTTGATCCCTTTCCCTGATGAATTTGCACCTAAAATCACCGAGGTCGCTGAACCTTTTGGCAAAGCATTTAATACTTCACCTGCTATCTTCTGAGCAATGCTGAATCGGTTCTCTTGTTCAGCTTCATCTTTCTTTAGCATGCTTGCGGAGGAATCTATGATAATGGATGCGGTGACCTTGGAACTAAGTCCCTTTGACTTCAGCCAATCTGTAGTTGGTCTAGATGCTGCCAGCGCAATGAGTGCGACGATGGCCATGCGAAGAAGGAGAAGGATCCAATCTTCAACTTTCATTCGCCTCTGATTCCGTTCCAAACTCACTTGCAAGAACCTCATAGCTGCCCACTGAATTTTTTTAAATCGTCTCCTGTTCAGTAAGTGAACGATAATTGGAATGGCCAGAGCGGTCATTCCAAAGAGCATTGCAGGGTTGAGGAAGGACATTATTTGCTTGCTGTTTCTCGGCGGAAAGTGAGGTATGAACCGAGGACATCATTGAGCGGCTTTGATGTATCACATTCAATGAAGTGACTAGAGTTACGACTAAAGCCTTCCCGAAGTCTTTTCTGAAAATCAGAAAATTCTTTCATGTAACTTTTTCTAATTTCAGTGGGTCTAGTTTTGAGGTTATCAATATTTTCCAATCCTTCAAATTCGACTAACCCGTTGAAAGGAAATTCTATTTCGTCATGGTCTAAGATTTGCAGACCAATGACTTCGTGCCCCACGAACCTGAGATGTTGGACAGATTCAAGGACCGCTTCTTCATCATCAAAGAAGTCACTGATAACTATAACTAGGCCCTTGCGTTGTGATCTGTTAGCAATTGTGTGTAGTTGTCCTGGCAGGTCAGTCGCTCCCTTAGGATTGAATTGAACAAGTTTTTCCAGTATATTGAAAAGGTGGTTCTGAGTATTTCCTCTTGGTAGCTCTTCTCTAATTGAGTCATCAAAGAGGGACAAAGATACTGCATCACGTTGTTTGATTATCAGGAATGCTAAGCAGGCCGCTGCAACTTTAGCATAATCGAGCTTGGAGGTTTCACCTGATCCATACTTCATGGATTCACTTCCATCGACTAAGATGTGGGCTACAAAATTGGTTTCTTGTTCGTATTGTTTAATGTAATAACGGTCAGTCTTGCCAAGTACCTTCCAATCCAAGTGTCGAACATCGTCGCCTGGTGAATATTCCCTATGTTGAGAAAATTCTATGGCAAACCCCCTGTAAGGAGATTTATGCTCTCCTGCCATATATCCTTCGACAATGAACCTTGCGGCCATGCCAAGTTTATCAGCGCGGGCTAATGTGTCAGCGTCTAGTAGCTTAATGGAATCGTTGTTCACTTTGTGAACTCTTGATGGGATTGATGGAAATTAGATTTCCAATAGTTTAGGGTCTGCAGTTAATGTTGTGGTATCGCCTCGATGATCTTGGCAGTGATTGCATCGGAATCGAGACCTTCGCTCTGAGCTGCAAAGTTTGGAATCAGGCGATGCCTAAAAATGGGGGGAGCGACAGCAGCAACGTTACTGCAACCGACATGGTTCTGCCCGTTAAGTAGGGCATGGGCCTTGGCTGCAAGTATTAGAGAGAGCCCCGCTCGGGGGCCTGCACCCCAACCAAGCCACTTGTCACAAAATTCCAAAGCATCATCGCTTCCTGGTCGAGTGACACGTACGAGTTTTTCAGCGTAGCGCATGACATGTTCTGATACTGGTACTGAGCGAATCACACTT
>JAAZZC010000101.1 GCA_014239335.1 Verrucomicrobiales bacterium | reverse complement strand
TTCAATGCCAGTGGCGCCCGGCACAGTATCGAACACGATGGAGTAAAAGCCATCGTGGATAGTGTCTAGGTGTTCGATCGTGTTGCCGGTGATGGAAGTATTCGGCAGCGGATCGTCGTCGCCCTCGAAGAGGATAACGAAGAGGTTGGTGACGTCGGAATAGGTCCGTTCAGTGAGTTCGGGATCAGAATCGGTAGTGACACGCACAGTGATCTGTTGCATGCGGCCATTATTGTCGTTGCCGGCGATGTTGTTGATGCGGATCCGCGTTAGGTTGTGAGCTGTTCCCTCTTCGAAGGCTAACAGTGTACGTTGAGGGGTCGTCGTCGTCCCGGAGTTGGTTGTGAAGGTGCGCGTAGTGATGTCACCGTCGAATGCTAGCTCAAACTCGCTGCCCTGCGCGGTACGTCCCGGGCCAGGGTCGACGATGCCACCGACGATGTCGATCTGAGCCGCTGAGGAGGAGGGTACGACCAATAATGCAGCCAAGATAAAAAAGTTACACACCACCCAAAATATGGATCTAACCGATTCACGAATTAGAAGCTTTAATTTCATGATTCATTTATCTTATCTTTATTTTTTTCCCAATAGCAAGATTTTTATTAACATTGAAATAAATGCTATGTTAAGATTGCGCGATGAAATGGAATCAAATTATTTTCGTGGCGATAGGAGCTCTCTTATTGTTGGTGGTTTTGTTGCCGGTCCAGGGAGCTGATGGTAACCGGTTAGTTCACTTGGATGAACCTAATAACCCGTGGCAATTCAATCGCCAATCAGCCAAACTCATTACTCCGCAGTGGATCGGAGAAGATGAAGTAGAAGGAGTCGCGGTCCTCGCTATTGATGATATGTCAGGCGATGGTCAGCATTTCCGCAATTACCTGACTCCGATCATTGAAAGGCTAAAACGCATCGATGATCGTGGTCCAGTCAGTATTACCAGTAACCGACCATAACCGGATCATCCTAACATGCAATGGTTCTTTGAGCAGGGCGTCTCATTAGAGACGCACACGCTGACTCATCCATGCCCATTGCTTCAACGTTATGACTTTAGGCGTGCCCGAGCTAACTACCATGGTTGTGTCGACTTACTTGCAATGATACCTAATAACCGTTCAGTGGGATTTCGTTTTCCATGCATGGATGGCCAAAATACACCGAGCCCCCGAGCCTATGCCGAAATCCTCAATGGGGTGAGTGACTTAGGGAATTTCATGTCATCGAGCACGAGTGTGGGCATCGTGTTCACGCCTGATGATCCCGAAGTGCCAAAATCGATTTTTGATGACGATCCGGCCGGGGCAAGGCGCTTCTCGAAGTATTTAATGAATGGCTTTGTCAATTACGTAGAAAATTATCCGTACCCTTTTGTGATTGGCAATTTGATCTGGGAGGTGCCCTTTGTTTATCCAAACGATTACACTGGACAGGCTCTGCATGGACACCAGAACCCGATCACTATCGCTGATTTTAAAGCGGCAGTCGATGCGACGGTGGCGAAGCAGGGAGTCGTCTCGTTGTGCTTTCACGCGGGAGGTTGGATGACTAACAAGCAAATGGTCGACATCGTTGATCACTCTGACGTTACGCACGGTAAGAAGGTGAAGTTCCTGAATATGCGTGAGATGGATGAACGGATTGTGAAGAACATGCTCGCTGGGCATGCCCTCCGTCGCGATGACGGTGGAGACAACGGAGTGCGCGTTTTCGATATTAACGGAGACGGTTTCATGGATGTTCTTATTGCCAATAAAAAAGCGAAGGTCAGCAGGATCTGGCAACCGCAGAAGAGCGAATGGCGTGACATTTCTTTTCCGGTGACTCTTCATCATGACCTTCGATTCGGTGTTCTTGATGAATCAGGAAACGCGGTCGCGATCGCACCAAAGACGGGATGGAGTTTCAATGGTAAGGCCTGGGTCGAGGACAAGACGCTCGCTGCGAATCAGAGCGGTTTTAGGCTACTCGATCTGAATAATGATGGCATCTGTGAGTTGATTTCAAATGGCTCAATCAAGCGCCGCAGTGAAGGTATTTGGAAATTGTTGTCATTCCGGTTCCCTGAGGGTACTGCGATTGAAAAGAAAGACGGTGCCGATGCGGGGATGCGCTTCGCTGACATTAATGACGACGGGAACCTAGACGTGATCTTTTCTAATGCTGAGCGCTATGGCACTTGGATATTTGAATCGATGGAGAAGGGCTGGACCCGACGAGGTCTCTACGGCGAGCGCACGAATAGTGGAGTCGGTGAGAATCACCCGCGTGGACGCGATGCCTTGCCACTGATCGTGCGAGCTGACGGTTCAAACAATGGTGCTTGGATTAAGCGGGGTCATCTTTACTGGCAGAACGAGGACACGGGGTCCGTGTTGCCTCATCACATTGATCAGCGGAGCTTCGGTGACTTGATGGGCGATCAGGCCAATCATCCGCGCACCGCTAAGGCTTCTCTGCGGGCCATGCACCCGAGGCCCGGGTTTCGCGTCGAACTGGTCGCGGCTGAGCCGCTCGTCATGGATCCGGTCGACGTTGCCTGGGGACCTGACGGTACGATGTGGGTAGCTGAGATGGCGGATTACCCAATGGGTATCGACAATAAGGATAAGCCTGGATCGCGGATCGTGGCCCTCACCGATACGGACGGGGACGGTCAATACGACAAACGCACGCTTTTCGCGGACGGACTCGAGACTGCCAATACTGTTCTTCCTTGGAGGGACGGAGTCATGGCCGTGGCGCCTCCGAACATTTGGTACCTCCGGGATACGACGGGTGACGGCCGAGCTGACCAGAAAGAGGTTCTCTACGAAGGATTTGGCCGGGGGAACGAGCAGCACCGCGGTAACGGACTCGTTTGGGGACTGGACGGATGGATTTATGTTGCCAATGGCGACAGTGGAGGGACTCTTCGTTCAACTAGGACTGGGAAGAAACTTAACCTCGGCGGATTCGATCTTCGCATTAAGCCGGACACTGGTGAGTTCGAACCTGCTACTGGAGTGACTCAGCACGGACGTAACCGCGATGATTGGGGCAATTGGGTAGCGGGCAATAATTCCAATGGCTGGCAGATAGCGTTAGAGGATCACGACATCCGTCACAATCCCAAAGTCTCTCAGCCCTCTTCTCGGCATGGTATCACAGGTGTAATTGACCTTTTCCCGATCAGTCGAGTCCTCAGTCACTATTCAGGATACCGGGCCCCTCCAGCCGGATCACCCGGCAAGTTAACTTCCGGCTGTGGTTACACTTTTTATCGAGACTCGCTCTTTGACGGGTTAGTCGAACCATCGGTCTATTTTTCCTGTCCCGTCCATAACTGCGTTCACCGCGAGGTCATCACTTGGGACGGAGTCCTGATGCAAACTGCACGCGCCGGCGACGAGGAGAGGAGCGAGTTTCTGCGGAGCTCGGACCCTTGGTTTCGGCCCGCTTCGATCCGGACTGGACCGGATGGGGGAATGTATGTAGCGGACCTGTACCGATTAGTCATAGAGCATCCCGAGTGGATCGATGACACCCTAGAACGTGAAATGATTGCTGACGGGCGGCTCCGGGCCGGGCATGACCGGGGTCGTATTTATAAAATATCTCCTGCTGGCACGAAGCTTCGCCAATCAACTAAGCTAGAGGGGCTGGATCCGGCCAGGCTCGCGGCCGCTCTCGATTCACCAAATGGCTGGCAACGTGACACTGCCCACATGATGTTAACTTGGCTCGATAAGGACGAGCAAAGGGAGGCAGTTCCGAGCCTTTCGAAGGTATTGAAGAGTAAATATCCCGCTGCCCGGGCCCAGGCCCTCAGTGCATTAGCGAACCTTGCCGGACTTTCGACGGAGGCGATGCACGTGGGACTCGGCGATTCGCACACTGGCGTGCGCCGCAATGCACTACGAGTCGGTGCCGATTTATTTAACAGTGACGCCAAGTTGGGTCAGCGAGCAGTTGCTTTGCTTGATGACGAGGACGCTCACGTGCAACGTCGCGCAGCTTATGCGCTAGGAGCCTGGAAGGACCCACGCTCTGGGCAGGCCTTAGGCAAGTTTCTGGTCAAGAACGCTGATCGTCCTTATTTGCGGGCCGCTGCTCTTACCTCGGCAGGGTCGTTCCCTGACGAGGTTCTAATATCAGTCCTCGGAATGAAGCGCAATCCTGTCACTGTAGCTCTTAGTACTGAGTTGATGGGAATGCTCGGTGATGATGCCAAGAAATTTGTGCCACCGGTCATTGCCAGGATCGCCTCCAAGCCGGCGAACGGTCAACAATACGAGACCTGGAAGCTCATTGCAGCTACTCGTCTCCTAGAAGCGGTCGGAGAAGTCGGTTCGGTCCGTTCTCAGGTTAGATCGATGCTGGAAGGGGCGCGAGAAATTGTAGTTAACGAGAACCAGGACCTCGATAGACGGATAGCCGCAGTGGAATTGATCGAGCGAGCTGCTCCTAAACCTGATGAGGACGTGGACCGTCTCAATCCTCTCTTGAAATTGACGACTCCGGTCGAGTTGCAAGTGGCAGTGGCCAAGTCCCTTCTCCGACACGAAGAGACTGGCGCAGCGCGTCGTGTCTTGTCTAGTTGGTCAGAGCACGGACCAGCGCTGCGCAGCGCTATCATTGATTCTCTCTTAGCTCGTTCGAATTTAGCTGTCATATTACTGGATTCGATCGCCGAGAACAGAGAGTTGGCCACCTCCATCGACGTGAGCCGTCGGCAATTACTGCTGCGGCACGAAAATGAATCGATTCGCAAGAAGGCAACGGATTTACTCGGTGGTGCCACGAGACCAGACCGGGCCGCTGTCATGAAGGAATTTAACGCTTCACTGTCGAAGAAAGGTGACCGCGAGAAGGGCCGTGCCGTCTTTACTAAGGTCTGCGCAGTCTGTCATAGGCTCGATGGCGTCGGTAAGGTCGTTGGTCCGAACCTGGCAGGGCTAAATAACCGCGCACCTGCCACTTATCTCACCGCTATCCTTGATCCGAACCGCGCGATCGAGGCGAAGTGGATGATGTTCGTTGCCAAGACTAAAGATGGTCTCACATTAGCCGGATCAGTGGCCGAAGAGACGAGTTCGGCGATCACGCTGATCGGCGCTGATGGAGTCCGTACTAGTGTCCCGCGCAGCGAGCTGGAATCGCTCAAATCGACTGGGCGCTCGCTCATGCCTGAGGGCCTTGAGGCAGCGATCAGTACTGAGGAGATGACGGATCTACTCACTTATCTAAGGGCAACGGGCCGACCGCTTGCTCAGGCCGTCGTCAAGGGTAATACGGTCGAGCACCTTGGCACTGATCACGATGGGTTTTATTCGATCAGTTTTGACCCGGTCCCAGGTGCGACGGGCATTGAACTTGAGTGGGTCAATGAGAGTGGCTTCAAGCACTGGACAGTCCGCGAGATTGAAGCTTACGCAAACTTCGAGACTAGGATTGACATCGTTGCTGGGAACATTGTCCCCGGGCCAGTGCGTACCTCGAGCAATGTGTTCGCCAATGCCTTTGACGGTGACACTGAAACTTTCACCTACACGACGGAATCGGGCACGACAAGGACACCACAGAGGACACTACTTAATTTTGAGCCAGGATCTCACACGCTTGACAGGATCCGCATCAACGACGTGGCTGGTAACGGTACCAATGGTCGGATGAAGCAGATTGCTGTGCGGGTCACTACCGGTACTGGTGCTCTGACGGACCGTAAGTACGTCGATGTCGCCAATTTGTCAGTCCAGATCTTTGGCGAAGGTGACAATCAAGAAAGTACCACTTTGAAGAAGAGTTCTAAGCCTTCAGGACCATTCGGAGGTGAGCCACACACAATCCCAGGGAAAGTTGAGACAGAGCACTACGATGAAGGGGATCCTGGTGCCGCATACAAGGACAATGATCCAAAGAACCAGGGTGCTGATTACCGCAAGAACACGCAAGTTGATATCGAAAAACGAGACGATGCCTCTAACGGGCACGGTATCGGTTGGACCAACGCGGGGGAGTGGCTGAATTACACGGTCGATGTGAAGGAGTCCGGTGCCTATGACATCAAAATTCCGGTCGCTACGCAGAAGCAGGGCGGCCTGTTCCATTTGGAGATTAGTGGAAAGGATCTGACTGGTCCAATCCGTATACCCGACACTGGTGGCTGGACTCAGCTCAAAACGGTCACCCACAAAGCGGTTAAACTAAAGAAGGGCGTTCATGTTCTGAAATTCGTCATGGACGAGAACGGTAAGAGTGGGTACGTAGGAGACATTGATTGCCTGATTTTCAGTCGAGCAGAGTAGGTTACTAACTCAATGACTCTATTTGAGTAGGTAGAAAAATTACCCGGCCTGAGTAATGTTCCTGTCAGGTTGACGAAATCGTTTCTCCTCTTTTAGCCGATCCGTAACCAGTGATCAGAGCCGATCCGATCAAAATTGTTAAGGTCGAAGTTATCTTAAACAAATTCATATACTATTTATTTAGAAATAATGGTTTAGCGCGGCATTTAATGAATTTTTCAAATCAAAAGAAACACAATATTCCAAAAATTATATATGGGTATGAAACTTAAAGGATATCGATTTGAACTTCTTTCTTTAGGGGGCAAATTAGGTAATTGAAGACAAATTACAGATAAAAAGAAACATTCTGTAAAAAATGATGAATTTTTCGTTATCAGACTCGTCTAACGAAGAAGAGCCGCTCTATCCCAATGAAGAGTCTCTAGAAAAGGAGACTCCGAACAAAGAAAGAGATGCACTTCTCATTGAGCGTTGTCAGTCAGGAGACTACACAGGATTTGATGAGTTAATTACAGTCTATAGAGGCAAAATTTATGCAATGATTTTCAATATGATAAGGAATGAGGCAGACGCTTGGGACCTTTCTCAGGATGTATTCATAAAGGCTTGGAAGGCACTTTCAAAATTTGAAAGTCGATCAGCATTTTATACCTGGCTCTACAGGATTGCTCATAATGTCACTTATGATTGGATACGTAAGAAAAAGATAGAGGGGACTGGAGAATTTAATGACGAAATGCTTAATGAAGCGGAACCCGGTTCTCTGACTTCACCAAAGATATTTGATTCTCCAGACCAGAATGTCCAAAGAGCTGAACTTCGAGACAAAATAACGATAGCAATTAATTCACTCTCAGAGGATCACCGAGAAGTTATCCTGCTAAAAGAAGTGGAAGGTTTAAGTTATCAGGAAATAGCAGAATCAATTGGGAGCTCAATCGGGACCGTGATGTCTCGATTATATTATGCTCGGAAAAAATTACAGGGAACTCTTAAAGATAATAACTATGACTAAAAAAGAAGAACTGCTCACTCGGTGGATTGATGGCGAGCTTAATCCTGAACAGGAGATTGAATTTAAACAACTAGAAGAATTAGACCCGGGATTTTATGCAAGTTTCAAGGCGGGTTCAGAGGATGTTCGTGAATTGTTACGTTCTGAATTTAATTCTGATATTGAAGTTCCTCATGGTGATTTTTTTAATAGCCAGATAGGAAAGAGAATTAGGGAATCATATACGAAAGAATCAGAACCTTCTGGAGTCTTGAGTGCTGCGATTATCTGGATCAAGTCTCCATTCACTTGGGTAGCAGCTTCTGCGTTTTCTTTATTATTTGTCGTGTTCTTATCTAATGAAAAATTAGATTCTACTGTCGTTTCAACTTACTCTCCTGACCCTTCAGTGAGTATTGTTAGTGCTGGATTTAATGAAGAGGCAGGGGCCACTGTGATCAAGTTGGAGGGGCTAGAGCGTATACCTGATGATACTGATTTTAGCGTAAATCATATTGTTTCTTATGACCGACAAGGGCCACCGGGATTTGTTCATTTCTATAACAAACAAGATGAAGTTGTTTATATAATGGAAACAGATGAGTACGGATTGCCTAATGTTTTTTAGGCTACTAATTAATAAATATGATATTCTTCCGAAAATTTGAAATGAGTAGGCCTATTTTTCTAGGGATTATTTTCTGGTCCTTGTCACCAGTTGTGCTTTTTTCTCAGGAAAGAAAAACAGAAAAAAGTTACCACGATAATACATTCTGGGGTGCGCTGGTTTATGCGTCTCAAGGCAAAACAGATAAGCCTATAAATGCAAAAATAAGCGCTAAATTAAAGAAGGCATTTCCTACATTTAAGAACTTCGAACTGCTGGGTCAACATACTCAAGAAAATGTTTTTAAGGAATATGTAAATTGGGTAGTTCCTTCTAACGAGATAAATCTTGGATTCGAATCGAAGGGCTTAGTAGATGGTGGAGGTGTGAAATTACTGCTGAAGCTTTGGAGGAAGAAAAAAGTAATATTAAAGTCAGATCTTATTATTTATCCCGATAAGCCGATTCTTATTTCTGGTCCTGAATGGAAAGAGGGGCGCCTCATCTTTGTATTGGAGATTAAGGAAAAGAAGTGACCTTCTTAAGTAAAGTCCATTTAGATAACTGTCTTTGCCAGTTCTGATCTTTCTTTTTTTAGTCGTAACTGCCCGCATGCGGCTTCTATATCGTGCCCTTTTTCTTTACGAAGAGTGGCTTGTATTCTGTTTTTGATTAGAATGTTAAGAAATTTTTTCTGAGTTATTTCTGAGGGTCTCTCCCAGTGCAGTCCTTCAACTTTATTGTATGGGATTAAGTTAATTTTTGCTCGAAGAGACGAGGCTATTTTTGCCAGTGATTTTGCCTGATCCTCTGAGTCATTAATTCCCTGAATTAATATATATTCGAAGGTGACTTTATGTTTTTTCTTTGAATTATAGTATTGGAGGGATTCGATTAGATCATTTATAGGATATTTCTTATTGATAGGCATTATTTTTTCCCTCACATAATCACTGGCCCCATGAAGTGAAACAGCGAGTCGAATTTGTAATGGCTGATCAGCTATTTGTCGGATCTCTGGAGCTAGGCCGCTCGTTGAGACTGTTATGTGTCTGGCGCCGATCCCGAGTCCCCAGTCGGCATTTATTATTTTTATGGCGTGCATCAGATTCTTAAGGTTTGCGAGTGGTTCTCCCATTCCCATGAAAACAACATTATTGATTTTCTTTTTTGATTCTTCTTCTACAGCCAATAATTGACCAGTGATTTCGCTCGTTTTTAGGTTGCGTGTAAACCCATCTAGGCCGCTAGCGCAGAATTTACACCCGTAAGCACATCCGACCTGACTAGAGACGCAAAGGGTTTGTCTGGAGGACCTATTACCGTTAACGTTAGTAGAGGCAGGAATGATTACTGATTCAATGTATCGACCATCCTGTAACTGATAGAGATACTTTTTGGTAGTATCATTCGAATGAGAATCCTGAACAGGAGTCAGGTCAGTTATCTTATAGATTTCAGAGAGTTTTTCTCGTAACCCTTCAGGTATATTTCTCATGTCTCTGAAGTTTGTAACTCTTTGATTATAGACCCATTCAATGACTTGGCTTGCTCTGTATTTAGGCTCTCCAAGTTCAAGAAGATCATGTTCGAGCTCTTCTTTCGTGAGACCAGTAATAATTTTCCCCGAAGTCATGTGGATACACTTTAGCACATAAAAGCACATACTGCTCTTATCGTTGCAAGTTGAGAAAGCTTCCTGCACAATAATGGTATGCAATTTTTCCTCCTTTTATTATTTTCTTCGTTTTTTTTTGGTAGTTATTTAAGAGCTTCTGACAAACCGAACATTTTATTCATTATGGCTGATGATTGTACGTTTCGGGACATCGGATGCTATGGAGGGCAAGCGAAGACACCGAACATTGATAAACTTGCTATTCAAGGCATGCAGTTTAGTCATTGTTTTCAGGCCGCTCCTATGTGCTCTCCGACAAGACACAATTTATATACCGGTCTCTATCCCGTGAAGAGTGGAGCTTATCCTAATCATACATTTGTAAATAAAGGGACTAAGAGTATTGCACATTATCTCAAAGATGTAGGTTATAGGGTTGCTTTAAGCGGTAAAACACACATTAACCCAAGAGAGGCATTTCCTTTTGAGTATTCATCGAAGTCAAATAATCCTGATCTTGAGAGAATTAGTCTTTTATTTAAGGAGTGTGCTGAAAGTGAAACTCCTTTCTGTCTTTTTGCCTGCTCAAATGAGCCTCATACTCCATGGGATAAAGGCGACTCCTCAAGGTATGATCCTGCAAAGCTGAAACTGCCATCACAATTTGTTGATACACCGGAGACTCGAGATGCTTTTTCCCGATACCTTGCGGAAATAAGTTATTATGATTGGCAGGTAGGACAAATTCTTAAGAGACTTGATGAGAGTGGTCTCACAAAAAACACTCTCGTCATGGTAGTTAGTGAGCAGGGGAGTGGTTTTCCGTTTGCGAAATGGACGTGTTATGAAAGTGGATTGCAAAGCGCGATGATTGTTAGGTGGGATGGTAAAGTGATCCCTGGATCGAAGACTTCAGCGATGGTTGAATATGTGGATGTGTTACCTACTTTCTTGGAAAGTGCTGGCGCGAAGATCGTGGAAGGTCTTGATGGAAGTAGTTTTCTTGATGTTCTTTTAAGAAAAAAGAATTCACACAAAGAATATGTTTTTGGTGAAATGACAACACGAGGAATTAATAATGGATCTGAAACTTTTGGAATTAGATCCGTAAGAGGTAAGCGTTATAAGTATATATGGAACTTCACTCCAGAAATTGAATTTAAAAATGCTTGTACACATACTAAGGAATTTAAGAGCTGGATAGTAAAGGCGGAATCAGGTGATGAGGACGCGGTTGAGAAAGTGAGGCGATATCAATGGCGACCTAAAATTGAGGTTTACGACCTCAAGAATGATCCTGATGAGTGGAAAAATCTTGCAGGAAGACCTGGAGTAAAGAGTATTCAGAATAGACTTGAGAGAGTTCTCAAAGATTGGATGAAATCTCAGGGAGACAAGGGACAGGAAACTGAGTTAGCTGCTCTTGATCGACAGGGTAGAGCGAAAAAGAGAAAAAAATCTAAACGTGCTAATAATTAGGATTTGGAAAGAGTTACGACTCTGTTTTTGTTATCGAATTCATGATTAGTTTCTTTTCCGTCAGGCCATCTTACTTTGAAGCTTTGTATTTTTTTGCCGTTCGTTCCAAAGAAAAGATTTGGAGTCGATTGTGAAAGGTAACTTGCGCCCGCTCGCACTTCTTTAAACTGCTTAGAGGAGTCTGAATAATTAGCAATTACTTTTGCTCCGATAGCATTAATGTTTTTGCTTTGTCCCTTTAGAATAACGCGTATTTTTTTTGTTGTATTAACACTAGCATTAGAGATGTAGGATTGCATTGGGCCGTCATTGCTTGAAATTAAAATGTCTGGGAGAGAATCGCCGTCAAGGTCTGCCTTGCAGGCTGACTTTGCATCGCTGTTAATAATTATTCCGCTTTCATTTGGCCATACAGATTTAAATGTCCCGTCTCCAAGACCCTCAAGCATCAGACTCATTCCGCCTGACATTCTTCCAGTTTCTACTTGTGTCTGATAGAAATTTTGAGCTAGTAAAAGGTCAGGGAAACTGTCCCCGTTCATATCTTCAATAACTATACCAAAGCATGGGGCCACTTGAGCTATTCTTGGTAGTTTTTGAAAACTGAATTGGCCGTTACCATCATTGAGAAGGACTCCGGAATTCAATTCTGTAATTGAAAACTTTTGGGCTCCTTTCATTTCTTGTGGTGTGTAGACTTGGTTTAATTCCGCTAATGCGAAGGAATGGAAAGTGTTAAATCTTTCTGCTAAGTGCGGTATGGCTCGGGTCGAGCAACTCTTGCCTCTTACGGGGAAGAGTTGACCGTTTTCGTATTCTGCTTCGACGAGTCGCATATCATCAGTTCCGAATTTACCGTAGTAGAGTAAAACTGGATGATCGTCGGAGGCATGGTACTTAGTATTGAGTCCGAAATTAGTTGCTACTATATCGATGTCGCCGTCCAGATCCAGATCCGCTGTATTTACTCCATTCCACCATCCTGGAATTTTGTCGAGACCTGTTTCCTTAGTCAGGTCAGTAAATTTCCCTTTTTGATTTTGCAGATAAGTGATGGGCCCCCATTCGAGAGAAATGACCAAGTCTTGCCATCCATCATCGTTGATATCTGTGAAAGTGGCTCCAGTCACAAGACCTAGAGAGGAAAGAGAAGGGGCTATTTGTTCAGAAGATTCTTTGAATTTACCATCAACATTGATGAGGAGTCTGCTTCTAGGAGCAGTGGGATATTTTTTTGCAATGACTCTACCCCCAATGAAAATATCTAGATCACCGTCGTGATCAATGTCTGCTGTGGCAATGGGTCCCCCGGAATCTGTATCTACTGGGAAATACGAGTCAGGTGCTAATAAGAAATTTCCAGTTCCATCATTAATGTAGAGCCTGTCCTGTAATAATGCCCCAGAGGATTCTACGCCGCCGCTCACTGCGATGAGGTCCTGGTCACCATCACCGTCAGTATCGGCAAGTAATAATCCCATGTCTTCATAGTTAAGTGATCCTTCGATCGATTCAGGTTTTGAAAAGTTGCCGTCTCCTTTGTTTTTGAGGATTTGAGTGAGCGAGCCTTTTGCTCCACCCAGGATAAAGTCTTCATCACCATCACTATCAATATCACCGACCGCCATCCCTGGGCCTAGCTGTGATAATTTATTTGGTAATAGAGGCTGATCTTTAAAATCATCAAAATTGATTTCCTTATGTCTAACCCCAGAAAGGCTTGTATTGATTTTGAATAAAGTATTGTTTTTATTGCCATTTGATGATGCTAATAAATTACTTTCTGATTCAGTTATTTCATAAAAGGTACCTCCCTCTAGTTTTTTAAATTCTTGGTTGATGCCACTTGGCCAATGAACTAGGAGGCGATTAATATTTGTATCTTTAGTGATTCCAAAATGAGCTATAGGTTCATCAGAGCTGAGGTATCCACGAGCCACGTTAATTTGTTTAACGAAAGTTCCTGAATCAGTTTCGATAGTGACTTTAGTGCCTATTCCGTTTCTGTTACTTTTTGTTCCATTCAGTTTTATTAGTGTCCCTGAATTCTTACTGGTGTTTTTGTATAGTATTGGCGGTTCGTCTCGATGCATTACGAACACGTCAATGTAACCATCACGATCAAAGTCACAATTTACTGCAGCCAGACTGAACCCAAAGTGATCAAGGCCCCAGCTCTTTCCTGATTCAGAGAATTTATAGTTACCAAGATTTTTAAATACCAAATTGTTTTCTTTTCTCAGATTTTGGGTTTCAGTTTTGGTTTTTTCTGTTCCTTCTTCAACTTCACGAATGTTTTGTTCCATCCCGTTAGTGAAGAAAACATCTGAACGGCCATCATTGTCAAGGTCATCAATCTTAACGGACCAAGTCCAATCCGAGTTCGCCATACCTACTAGATAGGCAGATTCCAGAACTCTTCTTGTTCCTGTGTTATAATAAACAACATTACGCATGTTCTGAGGAGGTCTTGCCTTGAGCATGAACTCTGTTGTAGAGGCTTCCATTGATCCCATGCTGATCTTTCGCTTGTAATGAGTTGTTCCTGACATGTCAGCGAGGATGAAATCAACTCTTCCATCGTTATTTAGATCTCCTGTATCAGCCCCCATGCTGAACATTGTTGTATATGGTACCGCTTCTTCGATAGCATCTCGGAACGTTCCATCTCCATTGTTATGGTACAGAAAGTCTCTATCCCCCCAGTCATTTCCAACGTAAAGATCGGGAAGTCCGTCATCATTATAATCCCACCAAGTTGCGGATAAGCCTCTACCTTCTCCTGGGATTATTCCAGCCTTGTTGGTGACTTCTTCGAAGGTTCCATTTCCATTGTTGCGATATAAGTAGTCTGGTCTTCCTATCTTATCCCATTTTATCATCGGGCCCTTAGGTGTTTGTTTTACCAATAATTTAAAGACTTTATCGTATGGGGAGATAAGCGCAGGTCTGCCATCAGGACCTTTCCCAATCATTTTCTTCGGATCAGGTGGGGTCAGGTTTGGAGGGAGGCGATATTCATTAGTGATAAGGTAAAGATCCAAGTCGCCGTCATTATCATAGTCGCAAAACGATGGCATGAGACTTGCATCAATTGTATTTAATCCGAATTCCTTTGCTCTTTCAACGAATTGGACTGTGCTGCCTTCTTTGCCACTATTTATGTAGAGGCTATTTTCTTGTCCGTAATTGGCAACATAGATGTCAAGGTCACCATCATTATCAATGTCTATGATGCTTGCTCCTCTTCCCCATGCATCGTCCTTCTCTAGGCCCGACCCTTTAGTAACGTCTTCAAATTTAAGAGGGGATATCTGCCGATAGAGGCGATTTCCACCAGGGGAACTTGCAAGAAAAAGATCAGGAAGACCGTCACCGTCGATGTCTCCAACCGCAACACCGCTCGCTTCTAATCCTGAATTATAGAAAAACGAGTATGGATGTTTTAGATTTTGTTTTACTTCAGATTGAATTCCTGACTCTTCAGGATTTAATGCTACGAAAAGTGTCTTTTTGGAATCCTCAGAACTATCGGTTCTAGACAATGGTTTAGCAATGATCGTTTCTTTCTTAGCATTGGGTGACGATATTTTTTGTATCTCTTGAGCTGTATTATCAGTCTCTTTTTTGTTGCAGGAGGAGAAAAGAAGAAATGGGACCGATAATGTCACAAGGATGATCAGTGACCTAAATGTAAAGGAAATAGGTTCAGTGTTCATTGGTTACTCCGGTTGTTTGATTTCTATCATGGATGAGCCTTCAGAAATTTCAGTCACTGACTCTTTTCCATTTGGCCATGCAACTGACACTTCAGTCACTTTGTCTGACGCTTTTGTAGCAAAGGAAATAGTTGGGGGATTTTGAGATAAGTATCCGGATCCTGAATAAACTTCTGCTACTCTGACGCTTCCGTCGCTGATCTTGGCAGTAACAATGGACCCTACACCTGTGGTGTTACCTGCAATGCCTTTAAGATTAATTGAGAGTATCCGATTTCCCGTGGCGTTGTCATTGGTGAAGATCTTTAAGTTTCCATTATTGACACCGACAATATAATCATTCCATCCGTCTCCGTTTAGATCCTTTCTTGTCAGACTTTTCGTATCTTCAAAAACCACGAGCCCGCTCCTTTCTGGTGAGATGGGAGTGAATGATCCTTTGCCATCGCCCTTAAGGAGTTGGCTCAGGCCTCCAGCCATGTGGCCTGTTTCAGGCTCAGGGCCGTAAAAATTTTGGACCATGTATATGTCTAAATTTCCGTCCCCATCAAAGTCGCTCAGATCAATGCCAAAACCGGGTGCGATTTGTGCGATTTTTGGCAATGGGTTGAATTTAAAGTTACCTTCACCGTTATTGATTAGGATTCCTGACTGCAGCTCAGTAGCTTTATAGATTTTTGAATTGTCTAATTTAGTTGGTGTATAAATTTCCTGCAATGAGGCGCGAGCAAAACTGTCAAAAGTTTTAAATTTATCCAAAAGGAAGGGCATGGCGTTTGATGAGCAGCTCCTTCCCCTGATTGGTAAGAGTACATTATTTTCATATTTTGCCTCGACGATGGTAGATTCTCCGGTCCCGTCGAAATCACCATAAAAGACTCTGATCGGTTTCTTTTCTTTGGGATGGTATTTTGTATTCATCCCGAAGTTACTAACCGCATAGTCAATGTCTCCGTCTGAATCGACATCTCCGGCCGAAATACCATTCCACCATCCCCAAAGTTCAGATAGGCCAGAAGTTTTCGGGTCACTTTCTAATCCTGATCCGGTATTAATATATACTCTGATGGGTGCCCAATGGTAGGTGACTAAAAGGTCAGGCCTTTTGTCACCATTAGCGTCAGACCAGATAGCGCTAGTAACCATCCCGTAGGATCTTAGTCCAGGAGCCATCGAATCAGTAATATCGTTAAATTTTCCGTCAACGTTCTGGAGTAGATAACTCTTTGGGCTGGTCGGGTATTCGCCTGGAACGACCCTTCCACCAACGAATAAGTCAAGGTCCCCATCAGAATCGAAATCAGAACATGTTACGGTGCTCCCGCTATCAAGCATTTCTGGGAGTGTGCCTTTGGGAGCTTTTGTAAATGCTCCTTTTCCATTATTTAAGTAAAGACGATCCTGCAAGATAGGATCATTTTTAGTGCATTCGACTCCGCCACTAACAATGTATAGATCGAGGTCACCGTCACTATCACTATCAAAGAATAAGGCGCCCATGTCTTCCGCGGCAAAATCGGCAGCAAGGTCTCCTCCGGTCAGTCTTGTGAATTTCCCGGAACCGTTATTGCGGATAAGTTTGCCCTTATCGTTCTTTGCTCCAGCAAGATAAAAGTCATCATCTCCATCTCCATCGATATCTCCCCAAGCCATCCCTGGTCCTAGCTGGGAATTTTTTTGAGGGAGTAAGGGTTGTACCGCGTAGTCGTCATAGAGTGTTTCTTTATGCTTAAGTCCTGCAAGTGAGGTAGGCATAGGCGAGAATAATTTATTCGTCTCTTTCGTTTGAGGTTTGATAGGTTCTTTTCCAGGTTCAGTGATGGTGTAGATCTGGTCAGAGGAAAGGTTGTTAAATACTTGCTTGTGTCCGCTAGGCCAGTGAACACTTAGCTCATCAATCTTATCATTTTTCCCTGTGCCAAAGTGAGCGATTGCTTCACCGCTGGCCATGTAGCCTCGACTGAGTGTCAGGTAACGAATTTGTTTTGTGCTTCCGGATCTGATTCGAATCGTGGAACCGATCCCGGCAGGATTGCTCCGTGTTCCTTTCAATTTTACTAGGATCCGATGAGAGTCTTGTGAATTATTCTTAAATATACTTACCTCCTCTTCAAGATTTGCTACGATAAGTTCGAGGTCTCCGTCCCGGTCCAGGTCAGAGGCTGTTGCGGCGTAACTCATTCCCACGTGATCAAGTCCCCATTTTTTACTTACATCATTGAAGTTAAGATTACCTAGATTCTGAAATGCGAGGTTCTGCTCTTTGAGTGGCCCGGTCTTTGCTCTTTGGTGCTTTGCCCACTCTGTTTCACCTGGAAATATTTTTGTGGCTTCAGAGTTATCAGCAACGTTCAGATTTACAGCCATTCCGTTAGTGAAAAAGACGTCAACTAGCCCATCATTATCAAAATCAGAAAGACGAACGGTCCAGGTCCAATCGGAATTTGCCAATCCTGTCATGTGAGCGGCTTCCCTGAGTCTGTCTGTTCCACTATTAAGAAAGACGGCATTGCGCATGTATTGACGGGGGAACGCGGTCGATAGAAACTCAGCGCTTGCTGACATTGCTCCCATACCAATCTTTTGTTTATAATGGTTAGTTCCTGACATATCGGCTACGAGTAGGTCAGGGCGTCCGTCTCCGTCCAGATCTGCAGAGTCTGTGCCCATTGAAAACCAAGCAGTGTGCGGGACTGTTGATTTAATTGCATTTTTAAAACTTCCGTTAGGCTGATTTCTCAAATAAAAGTCGGGATCCTTAAAATCGTTGGCAACAAATAGATCAGGGCGTCCATCAAAGTCCGGGTCCCACCATATTGCAGAGTTTCCTTTTCCGATTAATTCACCTTCTTTGGTTTGTGGAGTAAAGGTGCCGTCCCCATTGTTTTTCAGGAGACGATCAGATTGTCCTACGGTGTCATGACTCACAATTTCTCCTTTAATTCCCGTGATCCCGTAGAATTTTTTAAATTTAGGAAATACAATGACCTTTTTATTCCGGTCATATCCGACGATCCTTTCAGTTGTTTTTCCTCTCGGGTCATAGAAGAAATTCGTCATTAAATAGAGATCCAAATCCCCGTCCAGATCGTAATCGGAGAAGGCTGGAGTATGCCCGGCACTTATAAAATTAAGCCCATAACTCTTTGCAGATTCAGTAAATGTTCCATCTCCCTGATTCAGATACAAAGCATTAGCAGAGTCATAGTTGCATACGTAAATATCGAGGTCGCCGTCTTTGTCGATATCAATGATTGAGGATCCGGTTCCCCAGGAATTTCCACCTCCTACACCTGCTTTTTGAGTGGCATCTACAAAGACAAGATTATCTGTCTGTATTAATAGTTGATTAGGTATTGGTCCGCCGGTGAAAAATAAGTCTGGTTTTCCGTCCCCGTTTATATCTCCTACAGCAACTCCGCCGCATCCCATTGCTGATGCATAGAGGTATGCTCTGGGGTTTTCTTTGAGTATGGGGTTAACAAATTTTACTCCAGTTTTTTTTGAGCTTAATCTGGTAAATAGTTTCCCGTTGTCTTGGGTGCTTCTCGACGAGAGTTTTGATGATTCAATTTTTCCTTCCGGATCGAAATTAGTCGGAGTAATTGCTTTTTTGTTTTTCACTTCATCTGTTGAAGCAGATTTATTATCAGATGCTTTTTTGCAACTACTGCAAACCAAAGTGAGAGCGGATAAAAAAGTTAAAGCTATTCGGAAGTAGTTCACTTTTAAGACGATAAGGGGGAGTGGGGTTAATTTAATGTTAATGTCCGTTTTTTCAAGTGTTGGAACTTATCTTTTATAATAAAGAGGGGGAGGCATTGCCTCCCCCTCTGGGATATGCCCTACGAATTGGGCATAAATTTGTTAAAGGTTAATTATTTTTTGATGACCCTGACGTATACGCTGGCCAAATTAGCTCCTTGAGGGCCGAATGGGTTCGTTGCACCTTGTAGTAAGAAGCTAGTGACTTCACCGTCAGCCTCAAGTTCTATGACTTGGCCTTCGAGTGGATGTCCGGGAACCCACTGCCAATCGACCCATGTTTCAAGATCAACCGAGTATTGGAGTCCGTAAACCTCACCTGCATTTGAACTCCAGCTTATGTCAAGTTCTCCATCTTCTTTGTCATAGGTGAAGTTTGTCACGCGAAGTGCATTTTGTGTAGGTGATACGAGTGGGCTTCCACCAGCAGCGAGTGCTGCGATAGCTTCAGCGGACTGTACATTGTCCCAGACTGCGATTTCGTCAACGAGTCCGCGGAAGTTGTCACCTCCACCATTGCTTCCACCAACGATTAGGTTTCCGCTTCCGTTCGGCGCACGCTTACCACCTTCGTAGTCAAGAACACCGTCAAGGTACATCTGACCAGTGTCAGTGGCTCCATCGTAAACCCATGCTGCGTGTACCCAGCCGTCTTCATCTGCAGCAAGGTAGTCAGTGAGGTTCGTGGCACCATTGGTGTCCGCTCCCCAGTGAGCCTGATGCAAGAATCCGCCGTTACG
>JAAZZC010000130.1 GCA_014239335.1 Verrucomicrobiales bacterium | reverse complement strand
TTTGGGAGGATGGCAGTTTCGTATTGAAACTAAGAAAGATCGACAGGTACGTTGGGCAGAGCGTAACAAAGAACCGGTTGATAAGGCTCCAAAAAATTATGATGACCGGGTAGTCGGGTACAAAAAAACGTATGCTGGGATCCTGCAGGGCAGGCTCGGTGTCTCGACTGAGTTCGGAGACCCTGTCTGGTCATTGATCAAGGACCGGATTCCAATAGCACTTTACTTCGGTATCCTGACTGCCCTAATCACGTATGGAATTTCCTTGCCTCTCGGGATTCTTAAAGCAATTAAACATCGTAGTGCAGTTGATAACCTGACATCAGTATTAATCTTCATCGGTTATGCAATTCCGGGCTTTGCATTGGGTGCAGTGATGTTGATTTATCTTGGGGCCCGTGGAGGTTGGTTCCCTCTCTTTGGACTCACGAGCACTGATTTTTCACAGATGAATTTCTTTGACCAAGTGAAGGATCTTGCTCATCACACGGTCCTCCCCTTGACCTGTTATGTGATTGGTGGATTTGCCTGGTTGACCATGATGATGAAGAATAACCTCATGGAAAACCTTGCAACCGATTATGTGCGGACTGCCGTTGCCAAAGGGGTCAGTTTCCGTTCAGCGGTTTTCAAGCATGCCTTTCGCAATTC
This sequence comes from Verrucomicrobiales bacterium, assembly GCA_014239335.1. Lineage (GTDB taxonomy): Bacteria > Verrucomicrobiota > Verrucomicrobiia > Verrucomicrobiales > DEV007 > EC70. Next base: position 36,417 of record JAAZZC010000130.1, on the reverse strand, counting down.
AATTATACCGATCGCCTCAACGATGGGCCAACTTATCACAATGATCGTTGGAGGCAGTATCTTGATTGAGTCTGTATTTGATATTCAGGGTTTTGGACTCCTTCAGTACCAAGCCCTTCTGGGTCGTGACCAGACAGTTATCATGGGAACTTTGACCATTGCTGCTGCATTATTACTTATAGGTAACGTGCTCTCTGATATCATCGTGGCGCTCATTGATCCAAGGGTTAAATTTAACTAAGGATGATTGCAAGACTCATTGGCCCATTGCTCATTTTTACTGCCGTTGTTGGTGGTGTCGGTGAGTATTATAAACTCGAGTTTCCGACGGTCCGTTTCCCTTTCACTTTGTGCCGGGAAATCCCACTCCTCCGAATTGAGTTTGCCTGGATCACCATGGCTTTACTTTTTATGGTTGGATGTTGGATTACTGTAAAATTGCGCTCAGGGTTCAGATTTACACCCATGACCCAGAGGAGGATCGAGCGTTTCAAATCAATTAGGCGAGGATATTTCTCGTTGATCATTATTGGATTGCTTTTTGCTCTGGCTTCACTCGATCATCTGGTTGTCGGGAATGAGGCCCTGATAGTGAAAAAGGGTGAAGATTGGGTGTTTCCTGCCCTTACCCGAGCAGTGGAAAAGGGAAAGGACTTTGGCTTGGAAGGAGACGCGGGTCAGGCCCCGGCAGATTACCGGAAACTTAAAGAGCAGTTAGAGGATTCAGAAAGTGTTTGGATACTTATGCCGCTCATCCCATTTGCTCCGACCGGAGACACTGTGCCTGCCGTTTCTACTGGGCTCGATGAGGTTGATGGTAAAGTCATGAAAGGTTCGAAGCTTTTCTCAGGACTAGGAGCCAAATTATATGACACTAAAGTTCCAGAAAGAATGCACCTCAGGTTCCGTTACCGGAAAGGTTTTAAGGACGGTCCTGCTGATGGTTGGGATCGTCAAGGAAACAGGGTCTATGGTGCCAAGTATGTGTCTGGTCAGTTAGTGGATGGATCCGAGTCATGGAACGGACAGAGTCAATTAAATAGTTTCCTAGGACAGGGATCGAGCCCTGTCCGGCAAGTGCACTACCCGCCCTCGCCTCCAACTTCAGGTGAGGGGCAGACCCATTTATTGGGAACAAATTCAAGAGGCTACGACGTGGTTGCTTATCTCTTTGGCGGTCTTCAGGTTAATTTTAAAGCGGCCCTCGTCTATATTCCGTTAGTGTATGCTCTCGGTGTTAGTATTGGATTATTGATGGGATTTTTTGGCGGTTGGTTTGATATTATAGTGCAGCGTGCCATTGAGATCCTTTCTAATGTGCCTTTTCTGTTTGTTGTGATGATTGCGAGTACTGCAATACCGGGAAAGATGAGGGAATCGGCTGGTCTATGGATGATCCTTTTCATTCTTCTGCTCTTCGGATGGATGGGAATGACTTATCTGATGAGGACCTCTGCGCTCAAAGAAAAGCAAAGAGATTATATTGCCGCGAGCCGTGTCATTGGCGCTTCGACTCCTAGAATTTTATTCAGACACTTACTGCCTAATTCAGTGGCCATTATCATTACCCTAGTTCCTTTTTCAATTTCGAGTTTGGTGCTTTCTTTGACGTCTCTTGATTATTTGGGATTTGGGCTTCCTGCCAAATATGCAACGTGGGGACAATTACTCAGAGATGGCTTGGACAATCTGGCCGCTCCGTGGCTTGTCACTTCTGCGTTCGTGGTCCTTGTCGGGCTTTTAATTTTGATCACTTTCATAGGGGAAGCGGTCAGGGAAGCGTTCGACCCAAAGAAATTTAGTTATTACCGTTAATTTAATGCGACTCTTAGGACCTATACTTCTTATCATTTTGTTCTTTACCTCGTGCGGTAAAGAGGAGCTAGTGAAGAATGATGGTGCGAACTTTGAAGGCTGGTACCCGCGTTACAATAAATATATCAATGATTGGCTCGGTGAGCAGGTCAAAGCAGCGACTGAATCCATCAAAGAATTAGAGACTAGATCCAATGAAGAGACTGATTCAGAGACGCAAAAGAAGTTAAAGGACCAGATCGTTGAAAAGACAAAGGAGCTTGAACGGTTCACTGCGAGGCAGGACCTTGGTGATTATATCGCCTTTTTTGATCTGAAAAATTTACCTGAGGACCTTTCCTGGGAAGATGGGCAGGCAGAGCCTGAGATAGGTGATCCTGATTCCAAGAAGGGTGGAGCCTTTCGCTATTTTATTACTTCTTCTCCCCCAACTATTCGACCCTTTGGCCCTAACTCGAACAATTCGTTTCGTGGTGAACTCTATGATAATATTGAAATTGGCCTCATTGATTTACATCCTCAGACCGGGGCTATTATTCCTGGAGTTGCCAAGGAATGGGCCATAGGAGCCGACAAGAAGACAGTCTATTTTAAACTGGACTCGGATGCCAAGTACAATGATGGGGTCTCGGTCAAGGCAGCGGACTTTTTATGGTTCGTTTATATCAGGGCTTCGGATAACGTAGTAACGCCTTGGTTTAAGCAGTACCTAAGAGAGCAATTCGCAAGGATAGCAGTTTATGGAGAGAAGGAAGAGGGAGAGAAGATTGTGGCAGTGACTTTGCCAGAGCCCAAGCCCAAGCTCCCTTACTTTGCTAGTATTCCTCCTGCCGCTTCTCACTTTTACAAAGAATACGGACCCGATTATAAGGAGCGCTATCAGTGGCGCGTTCCACCAACCACGGCCGCATATACGGTGAAAGATGAGGACATTGTTAAGGGGGTGTCTATTACTCTGAGCAGGGACAAGGACTGGTGGGCTAAGGACAAGAAGTTTTATAAGTATCGATTCAACACGGACAAGATCCGTTACACTGTGGTCAGGGATATTTCGAAGGCCTGGGAATTGTTTAGGGCAGGAGAGATTGACTATTTTCCAATATCATTACCAGAGTACTGGTATCAGAAGTCTGAAATGCAGCCTGTCTTTGATGGGTACGTTGAGCGTTATACTTGGTACAATCAATATCCTAGAATTCCATGGTCTTTGTATCTTAATTCTGCAAAGCCTCCTTTAGATAACCTTGATGTGAGGCTAGGTATCAATCATGCAACGAACTGGCAGAAAGTGATTGATGTTGTTTTCAGAGGAGACGCGGCACGGTTACCGGGTTGGACTAAAGGTTTCGGACGGTTGGATAATACTGAAATTGCAGCTAGGCCATTCTCAATTACCAAGGCCAAGGAATATTTTACCAAGGCTGGTTATTCGAAGGAAGGGGATGACGGGATTTTGAGGGACGCGGCGGGGAACCGTCTTGAGGTGATCCTTTCCTATTCAAAGATTCCTGTGAGGGAAAAAATGATGGCCCTTCTAAAAGAAGAGGCCCGCAAAGCGGGTGTGGATTTTGTTCTCGATGGGCTCGATCATACAGTTGTCTATAAAAAAGAAATGGCCAAGGAGCACCAGATGGTCTTTTCCGCTTGGGGGTTCAGGCCTCCTTATCCTAGGTACTATGAGTATTTTCATTCCAATAATGCTTATGATGATAAGGGGAATTTAAAAACAGATACGAACAATGTTTTTTCTTTCAAAGACGATAAGATGGATCAGCTTGCCGTAGCGTATCGGAACGCAACGAGTGAGGATGAGTTGGAGCGCACTGCCCATGAAATGCAGCAGATCATCCATGATTCGGGCGTTTACATTCCTGGATACATGACTGAATTCTCGCGCGTAGCGTGCTGGAGGTGGTTGCGATGGCCTGATTCTGATTTTACAGAGTTCTCTCCTCCGAAGGTCTATGTTCCGATGGAGAGTTATGTTTATTGGGTAGATGGTGGTATGAAACGTGAAACGCTCGAGGCGAAACGTTCAGGTGGATCGTTTCCGGAAGTGCAGGAAGTGAAGAGCCGATATCAAATCAAAGCGGAGGTCAGGAAGGGAAAGGATGAGTAATTTACTTAAAATAGATGGTCTTGAAACCGGATTCGACACGGAAAGGGGACCCATTCGTGCAGTTGATGGGATTTCTTTTGAACTGCAGAAGGGGAAGACTTTAGGCGTTGTCGGTGAGTCGGGTTGCGGTAAGACAGTCACAGCAATGTCGATCGTTGATCTTCTTCCTAAGCCCTCTGGTAAAGTACTCGGGGGCAGTATTAGTTTGAATGGGAAGGAACTTACAGGAGTCGACCAAAAGGTGATGCAGCGTGTCCGAGGTAATGAGATTGGTGTTATTTTCCAGGAGCCTATGGCTGCTCTGAATCCTGTGCAACGCATTGGAAAGCAAATCACTGAGGCTCTCGTCCTGCACAAGAATATCGATAAGGGCACCGCCTTAAGGGAGGCCGTTCAATTACTGGAGGCGGTCGGTATACCGTCCCCTGAGAGGAGGGTCATTGAGTACCCTCATCAGCTCTCGGGTGGAATGCGCCAGAGGGTCATGATTGCTATCGCTCTTTGCTGTGAGCCTGATCTTCTGATAGCGGACGAACCGACGACGGCCCTTGACGTCACGGTCCAAGCGCAGATCCTAAATCTAATTTCAAAGATGCAGGATAATATTGGTATGGCGGTCATGCTAATTACTCATGATCTTGGGGTCATTGCGGAGCAGTGCGATGAGGTCATCGTGATGTACGCGGGGAGGATAGTGGAGAGGGCCCCGGTACGTGAGCTTTTCTCTAATCCTCTTCATGCATACACTAAGGGCCTTTTGGCTTCGATACCGCGGCTTGAGAGTGAGCGTAAGACTGTGCTGCCAACGATCCCTGGGCAAGTCGCTTCGATTCATGAATTTGTGGAAGGTTGCCGTTTTTGTCAGAGGATGCAGAGGTCCGGAGAATTGGTTCAAGAGAGACCTCCTTACCTGGAAATAAATCCGGGCCATTTTGTCGAACAATGCACAGAGTGCACTAAGGAAGATTCTAATATATGGAAAGGACCCTCTAAAAGCGTGGACCAGATCATAAAACTTAGACGTTCGGAACCTTTTACGGTTTGGGTCAGGGAGATTAAGGCAAAAGCATCTCACAAACAAATCGTGACTCTGCTCGCCGATAGGCAGAAAAAATTGAAACGGATAAAGGTACCCCTTCTTCGGGTTGAGGAACTGAAGATGCATTTTCCTGTGCGTGGCGGGATATTTTCCCGGCAGACCGGAGCAGTCAAAGCAGTTGACGGGGTCAGTATTTCAATTAATGCAGGAGAGACCCTAGGACTTGTAGGTGAGTCGGGCTGTGGCAAGTCAACGCTCGGCAAGTCCATTGTTCGGTTACTGAGGCCGAACTCGGGTAAGATTACTTTTAAAGGTGAAGACATTACTTCTATGGCACAGTGGTCTTTGCGGAAAAGGCGTCAGGACTTTCAGATGGTTTTTCAGGATCCGGCAGAGTCTCTCGATGCTAGGATGTCGGTAGGCCAATTAGTTTCAGAGCCAATGATTATCCAGAAAATGGGAAACCGTAATGAACGGAACGAGAGAGTTTTTGAGCTCCTGGACCGTGTTGGTTTGCCAAGGGCCGCAGCTGATAAGTTTCCTTTTGAGTTTTCCGGTGGGCAAAGGCAGAGGATAGGAATAGCGAGGTCCCTTGCCGTTAATCCTGATTTATTAGTTCTAGATGAACCCGTTTCTGCACTGGATGTCTCAGTGCAGAGCCAAGTATTAAATCTGTTAATGGAGTTGCAGCGTGATCTTGGACTCTCATATCTTTTTATAGCGCATGATCTGGCAGTAGTGAAACATGTCAGTGATCGAATCGCTGTCATGTATCTGGGGAAGATTGTGGAAATGACCGACGCTGAAAAGATTTATAGAGGCCCAAGGCATGCTTACACGAAGGCTCTGATCGAAGCGATTCCGGTCACGGACCCTTCCAGAATGCGAGAGCATGAACCACTTGAGGGTGAAGTTCCCTCACCCATGAATCCGCCCGAAGGTTGTGCTTTTGGGCATCGGATCAATGCGCCTAACTATGAGCAGAGCAAGGGGAAGGATATTAAATTAGAAGAAATCGAGTCTGGTCACTGGGTATCTAATTGTCCTTGCTGTGTTGATCGATAATGCTAATTATTCCTCAATTTCCCTGACTCTGTAAAACTTTTTTGTTTCACCTTCTGAGGTTTCAGTGTCTGTGAAAGAGGTTAAATCTTTTTCTCCGATCACGCCGTCATCTAGTTCGTTCCACTCTATCATATCGAATGAGGCGTCCACGGCATAAGCCTTTCCTGAGATCGAATTCCACTCAATAGTTGTTGTGTTAGAACTTATGTCATGGGCGATTTTGATTATCTCAAATGGATTTTTTCCTCCGGTGATTGAATCAAGGTGCTGTTGAAAGCTGGAGCTATCTTTTTCAGCATCATACAAATTAATCTCATCAATTTGTCCAGGGAACGATTCTCCTGCGTCCCAGCGACCACCGATTCCGAGTGGTGAACCTCCTGTCGGATAGGGTCCTCCACTATTAGAGAATGGCCCAACTTTTTTTAGAATGGTATCTCCATTCGTCAAGTCTGCGATGTAGTTGGTGAAGGTCGTTGTGTTAGTTTCTCGATTAATAATATAGGATCCTGCTACGAAGTACCAGTGACCTGCTTCGATCTGACTTAAGATAAGATTTTGGTTCCTTTCTGCGTATCCATCCCCAATCGTACTTGAAAGTTGTTGTCCTGTGCTTGGCAGTGGTGCGTTCCCTTGGACAAGAAAGTAACCCCTATCGTTATTTACCCGCGTATTAAGAATGTAGCCAAGATTAAAATTGCCTCCGCTGATTTCGTCAGAATCAGGCTGAAATATAATCTCAAAAGACATCTGATCAATTAAGTTAACTGATGCATTATGAAGTCCTGCCCCTTGTGCAAAATCGTTACCAGGACCCCTTGAAGTTGAAATAGAATCCGATGTTTCATCATAACCTTCTTTTGCATATTCAATGTCACTTGCTGTTCCACTTCCAAATGGTCTAGGGATTAAATCGGCATCACCAACTTTGTCTTCGAGACGATTCTGGTCATTTTGACCATCGAAAGTGAACTGATGGCTCAGATCCGGGTCAGTTTGAACGAGGTTTTGAAAATCAATGACGGATCCGTTTGAAGTGAAGGGGCAACATGAATAGTAGAACAGTGCCAATAAAGGAAATGACATTAAATGATTTAAGTCTTTGAATATCATAGATATTATATTATGCACATTTTGTTTTTTAAATGCAATTCTAATGACTTTATTTTATTTGAGTTAAAATACTTATATTTTGGTAATGAAATACTGAGAATTAATAATGTTGTTCTGATAGAATTATTTAATACTAAATGTCAAAATCTTACTTAGATCGAAAAGAAGCTTGGGCAAAAAAAATGGCCGGATCTTCAGATTTATCAAGAAAGGAACGGTCCGAAGATAGGTTGCCGCCAGGTCAGCACACGGTGGAAAAATTACCGATTCTTGATTTGGGAATTCAGCCAAAGATTGAAGAAAAAGATTGGGTCCTAGAGATTGGAGGAGAAGTTGAGAATGAGCTAAAAATTGATTGGGAGTCCTTAACGAAGTGGGATCACGTGGAAGAAATGAGTGACTTTCATTGTGTAACAACCTGGTCCAAATATGATTGCAAATGGGGAGGTGTCAGGATGTTAGAGATTTTAGACCAAGTGAGGCCTCATTCCGGTGCCGAGCATGTTCTTTTTGTTTCTTATGATGGGTATACTACTAATGTTCCTGTCGAGGCGGTTTACAGCGAGCATACGCTCCTAGCGACTAGCCTAAATGGTGAACCTTTATCAAGAAATTATGGTGGGCCCGTGAGGGTTATAATTCCTCACCTTTATGCTTGGAAGAGTGCTAAATTTGTCAAGCGGATGCAATTTACTAACAAAATGCAACTCGGGTATTGGGAGAAGAGAGGGTATTCAAATGCTGCGGATCCGTGGAGGGAGGAGCGGTTTATAGATGAGGAGGTTCCGGGTTGGAGAGATTTGGATTAGTGTCTTGTAGTTATAGTTCATAACGAAGACCATTATATTAAAAGAGATTGCGTTCCTTGGATTGCAGGGGTTAAGAATAGTTTTTTAGAAATAATAATAATTGAATTCGCATCTTAAGGGTGTGTATTTGAGATTTTCTTAATACTTTATTCTCAATATGTCTAAAAAACCTTGTCTACTTGTGATTCGTGATGGTTGGGGAATTAATCCTGATGGATCTGCTGGAGCGGCCGAGAATGGAGATGCTACTCTCTTGGCTGAGACTCCTTTTCATGATTACCTTTTTGACAAGTATCCTGTTTCTAGTGTCAGTGCGAGCGGTGAGGATGTGGGCCTTCCTGAAGGTCAAATGGGTAATTCGGAGGTGGGTCACCTTAATTTAGGTGCTGGAAGAATTGTGTTTCAGGATCTTTCACGCATTAATAATGCTATTAAGAATGGAGATCTGAGAGAAAATGAGGTTCTCAAAGAGGCGTTTGCTAGGGCCAAGGATTCAAAGTTACATCTGATAGGATTAGTTTCAGACGGAGGGGTTCATAGTCATCAAGATCATCTCATTGCTCTTGCTGGTGAGGCAAAAGAAGCAGGTGTTAATAATATTAAAGTTCACGCAATTACAGATGGGCGGGATGCATCACCTACAGGAGCTCAGGGATATTTATCTTATTGTGAAGATGAACTTGGTAAGATTGGAGTTCGGATTGCTACTGTTATTGGTAGGTATTATGCCATGGATCGAGACCGCCGATGGGATCGAAGTAAGTTAGCTTGGGATGCGATCGTTCATGGTCGAGGTGAAGGTGTTGAGGTTTTACCTTCTGAGGCAGTAAAAATTAAGTATGCTACAGATAAAACGGATGAGTTTTTACCTCCTATGATATTTGATGGGCATCAGGAACAGCGAGTTAATGATGGTGATGTTATTTTATGGTTTAACTTCCGAGCTGATCGAGCCCGTCAGATATCTGAAGCATTTCTATTTAATGATTTTGAGGGATTTGACCGTGAAGCGTTACCTGATGTTCATTATTATACATTGACCGAATATGATGCAAAATATGATTGTGAGAGTATATTTCCCTCTGAAAAACTGGATGACGTTTTAGGTGCTGTTGTGGGATCCTCAGGGAAAAAACAGCTCCGCATAGCAGAAACTGAAAAATACCCTCATGTTACTTATTTTTTTAATGGTGGTGAAGAGACTCCATTTAATGGAGAAGATCGCGTCATTGTGCCTTCCCCCAAAGTAGCGACATACGATTTGCAGCCAGAGATGAGCGCACCAAAAGTAACTAAAGAGGTTATATCAAGATTGAAGGATTATGATCTAGTAATTCTTAATTTTGCTAATCCAGATATGGTTGGTCATACTGGAGTAGTTGAAGCAGCTAAGAGAGCGGTTAATACTATTGATAGTTGCTTGGAGCAAGTGATTGATGAAGTGATAAGAATAGAAGGTAAGGCTCTCGTGACTTCTGATCATGGAAACTGCGAACAAATGATAAAAGGTGACGGTTCACCGCATACTGCCCACACTACTAATTTAGTGCAATTGGTTTATGTTGCGCAAGATGCGGCGGATATTGAATTGCGAGATGGGATCCTAGCTGATATTTCACCAACCATCTTGGATATGCTTGGGCTTGAAGTTCCTAATTCGATGTCTGGTTCTTCTCTTATTTCGAGGAAAAATTAAGAAATATTTCAGTATTGCTTCCCGGCCCTTGATCTTCTTAAAGATGTGGCTAGTTTACTTCATTAATTAAACAACCCCGTGGTGTAATGGTAACACAACGGTTTTTGGTACCGTTATTCAAGGTTCGAATCCTTGCGGGGTTGCCAAAGGCCTTTTTTGAAAAGGAAGGCTTATATAATGATTCAATTTGAAAGATGTGCATAAGAACTTGCGCAATTCTTCAAATGACTTAAAGTCGCACCCCAATTCCTCTTAATTTGTTGGTGTCCCGTTGCTTTAGAGGAAAGAAATCCGGGACATTTAAGTCATAAATTAACTATCAACTTAACTTTACAAACCCAATCCTATGAGCACTGAGTTACTTGCTCTCATCGATAAGTCCTTCCGCGAGATCCGAGAAGGTTCTATTGTAATCGGCCGCATTATCGAAATTCAACCCCAAATCGTTCTGGTGGATATTGGCTACAAGTCAGAAGGGGCTATCCCTGTCTCAGAATTTGAAGATGAGGAAATAGAAGTAGGTAAAGAAATAGAAGTTCTTTTGGAGCGTTTAGAGAACGACGAAGGAATGATAGTGCTTTCTAAAGAGAAAGCAGCGCACAAGCAGAATTGGGATAAGATTGCTAAAGTGTTCCACGATGGAGGTTTGGTTAAAGGTAAAGTGAAGTCTGTCGTTAAAGGTGGTTTGATGGTGAATGTTGGGGTTGAGGCGTTCTTGCCTGGTTCACAGATTGATATTATACCGCCTAAGGATCTTACTGAGTACGTAGGAAACATATATGAATTTAAGATCGTTAAAATAAATGATGAACGTAAAAATGTTGTTCTTAGTCGTAGAGAAGTAATTGAGGCTGAGCGTGCTGAGCAGCGTCAGGCGTTTCTTGAAGAGGTTAATGCGGGAGATGAGGTTGAAGGTTTTGTTAAAAATATTACTGATTTTGGGGCGTTCATTGATCTTAAAGGAATGGATGGCCTTCTCCATATAACAGACATGAGTTGGGGTAGAGTGAATCATCCTAGTGAGATGCTTACCATTGCTCAGCCTATAAAAGTTCAGATATTAGAAGTAGATAAGGAAAAGGAGAGGGTGTCTTTAGGCCTTAAACAATTAACTCCAAATCCATGGGAAGATATTGAGAATCGATTTCCTGTTGGAGATCAAGTTAAGGGTAAAATCACAAAACTTGTTCCCTATGGTGCTTTCGTTGAGGTAGCAGAGGGTGTTGAAGGATTAATACATGTGTCTGAATTATCATGGACTAAACGAATAACTAGACCTTCTGATGTTTTAGAGTTGGGACAAGAAATTGAATCTGTTGTTTTAGGTATTAATATAGAAGAGCAGAAAATCTCCTTGGGAGTTCGCCAATTAGAGCCTAATCCGTGGGACAATGTCGAGGGTCGTTATCCGATAGGAACTACCATTAATGGAGAAGTTAGAAACCTCACGCCTTATGGTGCATTCATTGAGCTTGAGGATGGCATCGATGGCATGGTTCACGTTTCTGACCTCAGTTGGACTAGAAAGATTAATCACCCAAGTGAAACACTCAAGAAAGGAGATGAATTACAGGCGGTTGTACTAGAAATAGATAAAGATAGTCAGCGTATTAGTCTAGGTGTTAAGCAGCTAGAAACGGATCCTTGGGATGAAATTGGTAATCGCTTCACTGTGGGTGATTTGGTTAAAGGGACTGTTGCGAAGATTGCGGCTTTTGGCGCGTTCGTTCAATTAGAAGATGATGTGGACGGGTTGGTGCATATTTCCCAACTCAGTGAAGAGCACGTCGGTAAAGTAAAAGAAGTCGTGAACATTGGAGATGAAGTGGAGGCGCGTGTAATTAAAGTTGATAAGGCAGAGCGTCGGATTGGACTCTCAATTAAAGCTGCTTCCTATACTGAGGAACAGCTTAAGAAGGAAACAGCTGCTTTCGATGCTCTTAGACCGAGTTCGGATCTTGTGGGCTTGGAGCAAGCATTCCAAGTTGCTGAAGAGTGGAGTCCTGGTGAGGAGGGAGAGCAGGAAAAGGAATAAAGAATGGCATTTTAATTTAAACAAAAAAGGCGCTTTGAAATCAAAGCGCCTTTTTTGTTTATTTGTAATAAAGAGATCCTAATTAAACTTTCCACTGGCCTCTGTAATCTCTAGTCAGCCATTTAGGATTTCCTGATTTGTCTGCAAAGGTATTATGCTTGGGGTTCCATTTAATAAGTTTCCCATTGTAATAAGCTTGATTCATTAAATGGCAGCAAATTGCAGATCTTGCACCTACGATCTCATTTGTTATGGGTTTTTCACGGCTTTCCACGCAAGAGAGGAAATCTCTTATGTGGTGGTTGCTTTTATATAGTTTAATCTTGGAATCAGAAAGGAAACTTTTTTCAGCTTTTTGTAATGCGCTTCCTAATGATCCATCACCTCGTTTTTCGAATTTGGAAATTTCTTTCCCTTTGTATGTGAAAGCAAAGCGCCCGCGATTAACTTTAACTTCGCCATTAGCACCCTGGAAATGAACTCCGAATCCATTCTTATGAGTAACAGTTGATCCATTTGAGTAAACTAATTGTGCGCCTCGTTTGCTTTTCGATTTTTTCCAGTCTTGAGGCGGTCGAGCCTCTATCGGACCTGAATTATCAGTGCCTAGTCCCCACTGTGCGATATCAATGTGATGAGCTCCCCAGTCAGTGATCATTCCTCCTCCATATTCCATATAATTGCGCCATGCAGGAAAGTGATTATGTATTCCACGCGGACTAAGTACTGAGCTGTATCCTCGTAATGGACCAGGTCCACACCATAAATCCCAGTCTAGCCCGGGTTCCATTTCTTCTTCTTTTAAATCACAAGGTCTTCCTGGATCGCCTACTGAAATGTCGACGTTATTGATTTTACCGATGATACCATTTCTTACTAGCTCGCAAGCAATTCGGAACTCGCTAGATGATCTTTGCATTGATCCTGTTTGTAAGACTCTATCATTTTCCTTTACGGCTTTAATAACTTCAATGGATTCGTGAATGTTATGAGTTAACGGTTTTTCGCAGTAAACGTCTTTTTTATTATTGATGGCGGAAATAGTGATTACGGAATGCCAATGGTCTGGTGTAGCAATACATATTGCATCTATTCCTTCATCTTCGGTGATTTCTCTAAAATCAATTACAGCTCTGCAATCCGAGTTCTTATTGTGATTATTAACAATTTTCTGTGCATTTTCACGGCGACTACTATCAACATCACAAACGGCAACAGCTTGAATGCCCTGCCCCATAAAGTTTCGTAAAAGACCTCCATTTTGTTTTCCCATTCCAATGAAACCCATAACGAGTTTATCGTTGGGTTTTGTTTTAGCAGCCCAAATGTGTGATGGTAGTATAAATGGAGCAGATGCAACTGCTGATGACTTAAGAAATTTTCGACGAGATGACTGGAACTTTGGATGTGGTTGCGGGTTCATGTGATTTTAGCTTATTTATTATTTACCGTTAATATATACCTTCTTTGACTGGAAAAAAGGCATCGTAAAGCTTCCAAGAATAAAATCAGCTAATTATTTAATATTAATGTCTCACGACTTGCTGTAAGTGTTCGTTTCTCTAACTTACAAGCGGTGACAGCTAAACAATCTCAGCAAGCACCTTCATTCCCCATTGGAAATGAGGGAACTAGTTCTGTGTCTTTAGGTGGAAATTTACCGGTATTTATTTTAGGGCCATGCGTTATAGAAGGAGAAGAGTTCATATGGGAATTGGCAAAAAATCTTAAAAGTATATCTCTTGAAATTGGAGTCCCTTTTATTTTTAAGGCTTCATACGATAAGGCGAATCGAACATCATCTGATTCTTTCCGAGGACCTGGCATCAAAGAAGGTTGCCGTATGCTTTATGAAATTAGCAAGGAATTGAAAGTTCCAGTCACGACGGATGTTCATACAGTTGAAGAAGTTGAAATTGCATCAGAAAAAATTGACCTCATTCAGATTCCTGCATTTTTGTGTCGGCAAACTGATTTAATTTATGCGGCAGGCCGTAGTGGTAGGGCTGTGAATGTAAAAAAAGGGCAATTCCTTGCTCCTTGGGATATTATGCCTATTGCAAACAAGCTCCGTTCTGTTGGCTGTGATGAATTTTTATTTACTGAAAGAGGTACTACGTTTGGCTATAATAATCTTGTTGCGGATATGCGTTCATTGTTCTGGATGAAAAAGGAGGGGTGTCGAGTAGTGTTTGATGCAACTCATTCAGTACAAAAGCCTGGGGGATTGGGTGATAAATCATCGGGTGATGGTTTTTTGGCTCCTGTTCTTGCAAGGGCAGCTATGGCGACAGGATGTGATGGAGTTTTCATTGAGACACATCCAAATCCTGATAAAGCTAAGTCAGACGGACCAAACCAAATACCTCTTAGTGATTTGCCATCTGTATTAAAAACACTTTTAGCAATTCATGAAATCACTTCAGATGGTTCTGACGAAAAAAATAGCGCGTCATGATCATTCGTAAGTTCAGATATAATTTATCTAAATTTTGGGTTTTATGTTTTTGTTATATTTCCCCAATTGTCTGTATCGCAGATAATTTTAATGAGGATCATAAGCAAACCAATCGTGGATTAAGGGCTGCTCAGTTCATGCCTATCAATAAGTCCAACATTCGGATTAAAATTCCTCAGTTTAAGGATGGCAAATTAGATTGTGTAATACGGGCCGAAAAAATGACGCGCATCACAGAAGATGACATAGATCTAAAAGGAATGAATATTGATTTTTATGATGACTCTAATAAAGAGATGAGAGTTTATTTTAAGAGCGCTACCTATAGTCTTATGAGAAATAAGCTTAAAAGTAAGGAGGTGACTCAAGTTAGTCGGCCTAATTATTTTACTCTAACAGGAGAATCTATAGAGTTTGATGTTGATGAGCGACAGGGACGGATGATTGGAAAAGTGAGGATGGTTTTGCATGATTCTGACAAATTAGTTCGGTCGTCTGATAGAGAAGATGTGTATATTGGTGTAAGTAAGAGTTATCAATTTCCTGTCTTAAGTGCTGTTCGGTTAATGTCTGAAGTAATAAAAAAGGGGAAGAAAAACAGTGAAAAATAAATATTTTCTTATTTTGATCCTTATTGTATTGCTCGCTCCGAATCTTGAGGGGCAGGGAAAAGATAATTCATCCAAATCAAAGGTTAAGAAGGATCGATCATCTGAAATAAAAGGTGGCTCTTTTGCCGAAGCGATGAAAGAAATTGAGGAGGTTAGGAAGAGAGATGTAGCAAAAGAAATTTTACGAATTAATAAAAAAGTATCTGTAGATAGACTGCATGAGGATTTACGTAATTCTGTTCGCAATGCGTCGGATCGGCTTAGTGATAAAGCCATAGAAAAAATTAAATCAAAGGTTTCTTCAGCAGAGTCCTTTGCGGAAGATTTAATTAATAAAGGCAAGAGGGGTGACCCGGAAGTTGGCGAGACCAAAATTCGAACTGAGGATAAGCCCCAAAAGATTAATCCAATTAATCAAGAATTAGGGAAATTACCTATTCCTCCAGATCTTAACAGTGATAATTCAGATAAAATCAATCCTATAAAAAATCCTTCATCAACATTATTGCCTGAAAGAGTTAGAGCAGATAAAGGAAATAATTCGGAGACAGTGATTGAGGCAGATGGGCGCCTTATCTTTGATGGTAGTAGTAGCCTTGGTGAGGAGGTTCAGGTTGTTATATTCGAAGATAATGTTGTTATGAGAAATCCTGATTTCATGATGAAAAGTGATCGATTGGAGGCTCGTTTTCAGCGATTTTATAAGAACAATAAAAGCGGGATACAAGCGAATTCTAGACGTGATACAGGAGGAGGTCGTTTGGAGTTAGCTGAAGCAACTGGTAGAGAAGTGGTGGTGACAAGAATTTTGTCTGATAATGAACTGCAAGTAGCAAAGGCAGGCAAAGTGACATATAAAGCAAAAGATATTAATGATGAGAAAAGTTTTGATGAGGTTGTATTAGAAATTTATCCTAGCGTTCAACGGGGTCGGAACCGTGTAATAGCAAAATCAATCGGTACTCGGATTATTTTAAAAGGAGACGAGATGATTGTTGAAGGGCCAGTGAGAACACAAATAGTAGGGAGTGGATTTTCTGATTCAAAGGACGAGACGGAAGGTCAATCAGAATCTAATTCTAAAGGGGCATATAGGCAGACAATTATTGATGCTGAAAAGGGGGCTGTGTTTAATCGAATGAAGCCAGGAACAAAAAACCGTGAACTTTTTTTTGAAGGTAATGTTTCAGTTGTAGATCCAGGATTTGATCTTTTTTCTGAAAAATTAACTGCGTATGTAAGTCCTTTTACTAATAAGGGAGTGATTAATAAAGCAGTTGCATTGGGGACTGAGAACGAAAAAGTTCAAGTGCAGCGGCGATCTTTAGATGGTGAAGTTCAGTTAGGTAAAGCCGGGAAGGTTACATTTCTTGGAGATACTGAGGATATGGTTTTAGACGATTGGCCAGAAATTAGACTGAATGAACATTCTAGTGTAGCAACGCGCCGAGATGCCCAGATTATTCTGAAAAAGGATGGCAGTGTGGTTTCAAGGGGAGTTGGCACGAAAATAATTAGAGACAAAGAAGAGCGCTAGAGCTGTTTCTTTTGAATATAAGTATTAATGCAATTGAAAATTAATTAATTTATTTTGGGTGGTAAAAAAAATAGAATGTCTGCCGATGCAGATAGTATTCCTAAGGGAAAACCAGTTGCTGCCCGAGAGACTATCCGCCGTTCTAGTTATCCTAGTGTAGATGATTTGCTTGTGGAAGAAATTGGGAGCTCAAGTTCTAAATTCGACAGCAACAATAGTAAAACTAAATTGGTTGATTGTCTTATGGAGACTGATGGGTTGGTTAAGATTTATGATGATCGTCGAGTTGTTGATGGCATTGATATTCATGTGAAAGAAAGCGAGATCGTAGGCCTACTTGGTCCTAATGGCGCTGGTAAGACGACTTCGTTTTATATGATAGTTGGTCTTGTGCGACCTGATCATGGTCAGGTTCTATTTAGTGGCATTGATGCAACCAACCTTCCGATGCATCAACGAGCGAGGTTAGGCATGGGATATTTACCACAAGAGGAATCAATTTTTCGTAAGCTTACAGTTTATGAGAATTTGATGGCTATTCTTGAAACTAGGCCGCTGAGCTTTGCTGAAAGAAAGGAACATTGTTATTCTCTGATGAAGCGTTTTGGTATTGATAAATTGGCTAATAATCTAGCGATCACTTTGTCAGGCGGTGAAAAAAGGAGATTAACAATAGCTCGTTCTCTTATTACAGATCCAAAGCTTTTAATGCTTGATGAGCCGTTTTCTGGGGTTGATCCAATTGCTGTAGGTGAAATACAGGAGATAGTTTGTCAGTTGAAAGAGGAGGGGTTGTCTATTCTTGTTACTGATCACAATGTGCGTGAAACGCTAGGAATTGTTGATCGAGCTTATATGATTTATGAAGGCAGAGTTTTAATGGAAGGCTCTCGTGAAGATTTGGTCAATGATCCCGAGGCAAGAAAATTATATTTAGGTGAACGTTTCAAAATGTAAGAATTTATTATTCTTTTCATATTAATAAGAACATTTAATCATTGGGCTTATAGTGCATTGATCTACTATGGCTGAGAAAAAAAATTCAAATAAGAGACGTCATGAACTTTCTGTTGGAGAGTTTTATAAGCGTTACAGGGACGAGTTAGGGTTATCGCTACAGGGTTCTGATGTGGGATTTGATCGTTTCATTAAGGAACCCACTATTAATCGACCGGGTTTGGTTCTGGCTGGGTTTTATACCTATTTCGCTTTTAAAAGAATTCAAGTCATAGGTAATTCTGAAAATTCATATTTAAAAAATCTGACGGCCAGCCAAAGAACAAAGCAATTTACTGATCTTTGTAGTCGAAAAATTCCATGCATTGTTATTTCAAGGGGATATGAAATTCCTCAAGAATTGTTGAAGATAGCCGAGAGCAAGGGCATCTCCATATTAAAAACAAAAATGATATCGATGAAATTTATTAATGCAGCAACCATTCGCTTGGAATGGGACTTTGCGCCTATTACGAGTGAGCATGGCTGTATGGTCGATGTTCAGGGTATAGGAGTGATGGTTAGAGGGGATAGCGGTACCGGTAAAGGCGAATGCGTCCTTGGATTAATTGAGAGGGGTGCGAGTTTAGTTGCAGATGATGTTGTTCGTTATCGTTCGATTGAAGGAAGAGAACTTATAGGTACATCTCCAAGTATGGGGAGGTTTCATATGGAAGTGCGAGGTTTAGGTATAATTAATGTCCCAAGAATTTTTGGTGTAGCATCTATGAGAGTAGAGAAGCGATTGGATTTAGTGGTAACTCTTAGATCTGTTGAAAAAACACAAGATATAGAGAGGGTAGGCATTCGTAAAAAGAATTATGAAATTTTGAAAATCAAAGTTCCCCATATCGAATTGCCAGTTGCGGCGGGTCGTGATATGGCGAGTCTCGTGGAAGTGGCGGCTCTTGATCAGAAACTTAAAACATTCGGGTATGATAGTGCTATCGAGTTTGATAAGAAATTGTTGAAAACAATTGCGGAAAAGAGGATAGGTTAAATTAGTATTTAATGGGAATTTGTAGACAACAATATTGAATCCCAATTTTTGTGATGGCTGGTAATAAAAATTCTATAAAACAAAAGTTTATTATAAGGAACAAACTTGGATTGCATGCGCGTCCGGCTGCAATGTTTGTGAAATTGGCGAATACTTTTCAATCTGAGGTATGGGTGGAATTTGAAGACGATGAAGTGAATGGGAAAAGTATTATGGGATTAATGATGTTGGCGGCTCCATCAGGAAGTGAGATTTTTTTAACTGCAAAAGGGAAGGATGCTGAAACTGCATTATTAGCACTTGGCGATCTTGTTGAGGGGGGGTTTGAAGAGAATTAAATATCATAGCGATATGTGATCCATTAATTTGTGAAATTGGATCAATTTTCATATAATTGATGATTCCGAAAGATAATCATAACGTAGGGAGTACTGAAAAAAGATTTTCAGGTATTGGGGTTTCTTATGGAATTGCCCTGGCGCATGCTTTTGTAAGAAATAATTTCTTTATAGAACCTGACAAATACACAATCAATAATTCTGTAAAAGATGATGAGATTGCTCGATTAGAAAATTCAATTGAAGTAACAAGGGAGCAAATAGAGTCACTTAAAAATCAAGTTCGCGAAGCCTCTACCAGTAAGGGTGAAGAAAATATTTTTGATGCCCATTTACTTATACTGGAAGATAAGGTTGTTCTCGATGAGGTTCGCAGAAATGTGCGAGAGGAAAACTTGAATATTGAATACGCCTTTTATAGAACTATGAGTAACTATATTGAGACTCTTAGAAAAATTGATGATCGTTATTTGCGTGAAAGGGTAGTTGATATAGAGGATGTAATGAGGCGGGTTATCCGTAATCTTTCATCAGGCGAGAAGGCTGAGCATAGTGCTAGGCATGCTCATGTTTTAGTTGTTCCAGAATTGACTCCTTCAGATACTGCGCAAATGAATCATTCTTTAGTTCAAGGTTTTGCGACTGAGGTTGGTAGTTACACATCACATGCAGCTATTATCGCTCGATCTCTTGGATTGCCTGCTGTTGTTGGGATTAACAGATTTTGCGAGCAAGTGCATACTGGGGACCAAATATTAATTGATGGTTATAATGGTGTTGTTGTCATTAACCCTTCTAGCAGCACAATTTCTGAATACGAATTACTCAAGAAGGAAAAGGATAATCTTAGTAAAGGATTGGAGAAGTTTATCGACAAAGATGCAGAGACAAAGGATGGCCGGGCAATTACATTATCTGCAAATATTGAATTTGCTTACGAGTCTGATCTGGCTAAGAATAATGGGGCTAAAGGAATTGGATTATTTCGCACAGAATTCTTTTATATGAATGCTTCTGGTGCTCCGAATGAGGAAGAGCAGTTTCAAACTTATTCAGAGGTAGCTAATAGAGTTGATCCAGATAGCGTAATAATAAGAACACTCGATATTGGTGGGGACAAGCTCCCAGAAAATTCAGTTAAAGCTGAATTAAACCCTTTTTTAGGATGGAGAGGGATCAGGGTGAGTCTTTGTCGCCCTGAAATATTTAAAACTCAATTGCGCGCAATATTACGAGCTGCATCTTCTACAACGATAGGAATAATGTTTCCAATGATTTCTACATTGGATGAACTGAAACGGGCTAAGGAACTTCTCAACGAAGCTGAAAACGAGCTAATTAATGAGGGGGTTGTTTATCGAAGACCAGCTGAAATTGGAGCTATGATTGAGGTTCCTAGTGCAGCTCTTATTGCTGATCAGCTTGCCAAGGAAGTTGATTTTTTTAGTGTTGGAACCAATGACCTGGTTCAATACACTTTGGCAGTTGATCGCATCAATGAAAAAGTTTCTGACTTGTATCAACCGTTAAATCCTGCTGTTGTGAGATTGCTGAGGGAAACTATCAATGCTGGTCATGATGCTGGTATTTGGGTTGGTGTGTGTGGTGAGATGGCTTCGGATCTATATTTCACACCATTACTTATTGGATTAGGATTTGATGAGTTAAGTGTGGGTGCTCCACGAGTCCCTGCAATTAAGTATGCTATTCGAAGTCTTGATTATGATGTGTGTAAATCTATGGCTGAAGATGCTTTATCTGATATAAGCCCAGATCAAATTCTTGAGAGATGTAAAAAGATTGCCCTTGATAGTTATCCTGAACTGATTGGTTGATGATTAAGTATATAATTCTATTTATTGTGTTATATGCATTTGTTGGCTCATCGAATGTTAATGCTCAGTTGTTTGGTAGGGGCGGTGAAGTTAGTTTAGCTGAGGTCGCCAAATTAACTCATAGTCCGGGTGGAATGACTATTACTCCAAGAGGAAGTATTATATTAAGCTTGCATCAGTATCAGAATACTCTTGATCGCGTAGTTGAAATTACTACCAGCGGCGATGTTATATCGTTTCCTAATAGAGCCATTAGTCAGGAAAAAAAGGGGGCGCCGTTTTTTCTCGATGCTGTTCTTGGCCTGCAATGTGATAAGCGAGGTGTTGTTTGGATGTTAGATAATGGGCGACGAGGTGAGAGCATTCCCAAGATTGTTGGTTGGGATACAGAAGATAATCAGTTAGCCAAAATTATTTATATCCCGTCTCCAGCGACAATCGATTCTTCTTTTTTAAATGATTTAGCAGTAGACCCTGAAGAACCGTATATTTATATTACTGACCCAGCTTCTGGGAAGGATGCGGCTCTTATCATTGTGAATATAGAGACAGGTTTGTCTCGGCGGGTCCTTGAAGGTCATTTTACTGTTATTCCTGAAAAATTAGATGTTACGGTCGATGAGACGTCATTAGTTGTTAAGAGGCCAGACGGTAGTTTTATAAAGCCGCAATATGGAGTTGGTCCTATAGCGATTGATAGGAAAGGGCAATGGCTATATTATGGGCCATCTGCAGGTAAAACTTTGTATAGAATTCACACTGATTATTTACGTGACCTTACCTTGACTGAGAATGAATTAAACTCTCGGTTTCAAGCATATGCTCCCAGACCTCCATGTGATGGGATTTCAATAGATTCTAAAGATAATATCTACATTTCAGATGTTACTAAAAAAGCTATTGGCATCATTAAATCCTCCACCAAAAAATATGAAGTGTATAAGAGTGATGACAGGTTTCTTTGGCCAGACGGCTTATGTTTTGGCAATGATGGAAAATTATATTTTTATGCCAGTCAACTTCATCTTACAGCCCCTTACAATGAGGGTAAGAATTTAACTAAATCTCCATTTCACATATATAAACTTAAGGCATTGGCATCCGGTACTGTGGGAAATTAAGATGAGATATTTCTAGTCGAGTGACTTGTATTATCCTTCAGATGCCTTTTAATAAGTATCCATTTTTAAAAGCTCACGTGGCGGAATTGGTAGACGCGCTAGATTCAGGTTCTAGTGGGGGCAACCCCGTGGATGTTCGAGTCATCTCGTGAGCATAGTTTCTATAGGTGTTTTAAAGCACTTTAAACAAGGGGTTCTTCTGCCTTTAGTTTAACTGGCGCTTCACTAGATGCAAAAAGGGTCGTTTATCCGACCATGAACAAACGACCCATAATGACTTTCACCATTTAGCAGGGAACCTACAGCGTGAACTGCAGGTCAGGCCCCTGCCATTTTCAATATTGGTTAGTATGTGTTAAGAAGCAATGGGATAACTCGCAATGTTTTCTTTCATTTTGCCCACGAACCGCATTTCCTAAAAAAGGCTACAAAAAATAGATATAGCACATAATTACAAACTCATATTTAAATGAAATATTCTATAGCTAGATGTGAAGTGACACATTAGTCATGGAATTCATTTCCTCCTACTGGAGCAGCATCTATGCCACTGAGAGCCGTACTATCTAAAATTCGGCTTTGTTTGGGAGTGGTGACCGAATATTGGAACCCTTTTCCAGTTCCAGCTGCCCCATATCTACCTTTTTTATCTAAAGCAATAAAAAAGATATTCAGATCTATTCCCAGGGGATCAACTTTCGCGGCTCTTTTGATAGCCTTTATGCAAGCATCTTCTGGCGATAATCCTTGTCGCATAAATTCTACGATCATAAAAGAGCAGCAATGGCGTAAAACATTTTCGCCTATCCCTGTGGCTCCAGCTGCGCCCACTTCGTTGTCGACGTATAAACCACTCCCAATGATTGGGGAATCTCCTACACGCCCAGGGAGTTTGAACGCTAATCCACTAGTAGAGCATCCGCCAGTTAGGTTGCCATCTTTATCAAGCATGAGTAATGCAATAGTATCGTGGTTGTCGATTGAACCTTCTGGCCTTTTCTTTTGATTGTCTTTCTTCCATTCGAGCCACTTTCTTTTACTTTTTGCTGTTAAAAGATTCTCTTTTGTAAAACCTTGTGAAAGGGCAAATTCTTGCGCTCCTTTACCTACTAATTGGACATGTCGAGTGTGTTCCATTATCTTTCTTGCTACAGAAATAGGATTACGGATTCTTTCAAGTCCCATGACGCTTCCAGCTTTGTGTCCTGGTCCATGCATTATACATGCATCCAATTGTACTGCGCCTTCTGAATTGGGTAAGCCACCGATGCCGACGGATGTGTTTTCTTCGTCATTTTCTGTTACGTTGATTCCTTTTTCAACGGCATCTAGAGAAGAGCCTCCAGAGCTAATGACCTCCATAGCTTTTTTGTTTGCTACCTCTCCGAATGGCCAAGTCGATATAATTAACGGACGAGACACAGTTTTACGAATATTTGGATTAGAAAATGCTTCAGGTCTATTGCAAATGGCGCCACTAAAAATTGCGGCACCTGTTGCGAGAAAGCCGCGTCTAGATAATTCCATGAACTATAGTATGTTATTTTTTTTGATTGGCTGCAATGAATTAAGCCCAAGTCACAAAGAAATTAATTTAATTAATTACCATTGGGTAAAACATTTGGATCTTTAACTTTTTCTTGATTGCCTAATTCTAGATCTGAAATTCTTTCACTTCTATTTCCTATTTTATTGCTAGATTTTTCAATTAAATCTATGTCTTTGGAGGCCTGATCGAAATGCGATCTGAGTTTTCCTACACGATTCATTAAACGATTGATATCAACGAGGAGAGTTTCTACCTCTTTTTGAATTAAACTGGCTTGTTCTCTCATCTGAACGTCACGCATGATTGCTCTTACAGTATTAAGAGTCAGTGACATTGTATTTGGAGAGACAGGGTAGACTCGCAAAGACCGGCATTTCTCAATCACTTGTGGTAGACGTAAATGAATTTCAGAAAAAATACTTTCTGAAGGCAGAAACATAAGGGCAGCTTCGGCTGTTTCGTCTTGCAAAATATATCTTGAAGCTATGTCCTGAGCATGTTTCAAAGTGTCATTTTGCATTTGCTTAAGTGCCACTTGAGCTTCTTTTTCATTTTTGGATTTTCGAAAACTTTGATAAGCTTCGAGAGGAAATTTACTGTCTATTACTATTGGTCCAGGTGGTTTAGGAAGACGAATAATGCAATCTGCTCTTTTACCATTAGATAAAGTGAATTGAAAGTCATATGCGCTCTCAGGTAGGCCGTCTTTCACAATATCGGCTAGTTGTGTTTCGCCGAATGCGCCACGCGCTTGTTTATTATCTAGTATTTGTTGTAGTTCAACTACTTGTCCTGATAGTGCTGCAATTTGTTCTTGTGCTTTATCAATCGTGGAAAGTCGCTCTCCAATATTGCCAAGCGTTTTAGTAGTTTTTTCTCCTGACTCTTTTAGATTGTCTGTGACAGTCTTGGACACGTTGTCTAGCCGTGCAGCTAAATTACGATTAAGTTGACCGCGAGCATCTTCTTGGGCTTGGGTAAAACTTTTAAGGCGACCAGTTAATTCCGCATGTTGCTGTCCAATTTCTGTAATTTGTTTTTCAATATTGTTTGAATTCTGGTACGCTAATTTGCGGATTAGCAGCCCAATTACTATCCCTAATAATCCTGCGAGTAATGGAATTATGATGGTATATGCTGTCATATTATTAATTTTAGCATTGGCTTTCTTTAGATGACTAGATTAATAGAGTTTGAATTTTTTTGCACTAAGAACAAACGGAGCGAATATCCCATAAAATGCAAGATCCTAAATACGTGAAAGATGCTTTTGCTGATATAGCAGATAAATACGTATTTACTAATCATGTACTAAGTTTTGGTGTCGATATTCTCTGGCGACGTAAAGTGGCAAAAATGATTAGTTCTCGAAACCCCATTAATGTACTTGATATAGCTACTGGCAGTGGTGATTTGGCTTTAGAAATACAAAAAAAATGTCCTGAAGCTGAGGTGATAGGTAGCGATTTTTGTGAGCCTATGCTCCAACAAGCAAATAAGAGAGGATTAGAAAGAACAGTGTTAGCGGATGCATTGCACCTTCCATTTTCTGAAGATCAGTTTGATGTAGTGACTGTTGGTTTTGGTTTACGAAACATGGCAGATTGGTCCGGGGCTTTAACTGAAATGTTTAGGGTGTTGTCTTCTGGAGGATATTTGATAATTTTAGATTTTTCTTTGCCTAGAGGCTTCATAAGTCGCAAATTATATCGGTTTTATTTACATAAAATCCTCCCAGCAGTTGCTGGTTTGATTACTGGAAAGCGGGCAGCTTATCAGTACCTTGGAGGGACAATTGAATCTTTTCCTTCGGGGGAAGATATGTGTACTTTGATTGGATCTAATGGTTTTAACCGTACTAAATTGCATCCTCTTAGCGGAGGAATAGCGACTATATATTCTGCAGAGAAAAAATAGGTTAGTTAAAACTCGGATTATTTTCCGGAAGATTCTCCAATGATTGGCATATCCAGAATTTCAAAATTCTCACGATCAATCAGGCAGATTTCTGGGCTATTATTAATGCGAGCATAATAAAGTAGATTAGATGATTGTTCGCTGATCGGTGCTAATTCAATTTTGAAGGGATAAACATTCTTATTTGTATCAACTAAGGTGAATTCTATTTTTCTACATGGATTTGAAAGTGCAATTTCTGCTTCGCTAGTATTTTGACTTAGCCATCTTGTAGCACGGATAGGAAGGCTTAAATGCTGTGCGATTTTTAAAGCTTGTACGGTATCAATCTGCTTTGATATATTTTCATTAGCAAGGGTTGCTGACCATTCGTTTGATTGGTACTTATATTGAAGCTCTAAAGGTGTTTGTGGAGGCTTCGAGGTTTTTATGGATTGAAGATTGGCCAATTCAAAGGAGGGCCATAGATAAAGTTCTTTATAATCAAGTGGCCGAATAGGTAATATTGAAGGGAAGGCAGGACTGAGCTGTGCGACGGTTCCACTTCCATCCACTGTCGCATAGTATTCGATGACATCTTGATCTTTAGCTAGTTGACCTTTTACAAGTAGTTTTCTATTAACATCAATGAGATTGGGAGAGCCGTTTTCCTTAGTTGGATTTTGTGGGTCTAATGCAACAGACTTAATTGTAATACTTAGGGTGGGCTGATTTAAGCCCCAAGGCTTTAAGTCGCCGGCCGCATCCGCGACAAATCTCACAACTTGTTCTGATGAAAGAGCATTAAGGATTTTGTATATTCTTTGATCATCAGCTTTAATTTTCTGAGTTTTATCTATTATCTGCCATCCATTATTATTCTGTAAAAGATTCACTTTGTTGTTTGGCATGGCGACCAAATCAACGGCAATTACAGATTTAGGATTAAACGGAATTAATCGTCGGTCTCTTATCGTATTTGGGTTAAGAGTAATAGAGTCTAATGCCTTTTTTTCTATCTGGAAAAAAACCCCTGGCCTATCAGAAACTCTTGCAAAGATAGCGGTATCATTATCTGATTTTGCAAGTTCTATAACGGAAGAAATTTGTTCGCCCTTTGTTTGAATTGATATGGTCTTTGCTATTGTAGTAAAAGCAGCAGCAATTTCACTGTTTGCTTTATCTATAAATGATTGTGATGTGAGGTTGATAATTGTGGACAACCAATCATTGAAATTTTCATTATCTGTATTCGTTTTTAGAGGCTTAGTTATAGCCCAAGATTTTTCTCCTATTGTTTTATTAACATGCAGGGATGATCCTGATTGATTGGATATTTCTATTTCACTTATTTCTTCAATGGGAATGTTTACTAATCTTTTGTCTCTGATCTTGTCATAGGGAACATCAATGACTTCTTTGATATCTGACCAGCAGAAGAAGGGGATGCCTTCTTTATTTCTGTCGTTCCATTGTGCGTAAATGGTGTCTATGACTCCTGTAGTATTGCCCAGAATGATTGTTCCTATTAATCCTTTATTATTTAATAGTTTTACCGAAAGAGCACTTTCAGTTAGTCCCATTTCACTTGAGGAAGGGGCATTTTTGCTTGTGATGGCATCAAACTTTTTGAGTTCTGTGAGCGTTTCTAAAATATTTTCTATCTTTTTTGAGTCGGCTCTATCAGTAACAGGGTGGGTGATATCCCATCCTTTTTCAGAAGTGCGGGACAAAGATACTTTGCCGCTAACAGATGATATTTCGATTCCATCAATTTCATTGATTTCCTTGACTGGGATAGCTTTGAAATTTTGCTGGATTGTTCCTGTTTTATTTTTATTGCTGTAATCCCAAATTGTATAAGCCGCTAACAGGATTGTTAGTAAACTAAGATATAACGTGCTTTTGTTAGGCATTTTTCTAGTTATGAGTCAGATATCTTCAACTTCGGCGGGCACTCCACATTGCAATGCCAAAGCAAAAAACGATAGAGGGAAAGATGCAGACAATTAAGTAGAAAAGAGTTTTATATTTTTCTGGTGACATATCGACACGAAAACTGATCACGTTCGTAGGAGTTATCCCTAAACGCTCCCCCCGGTCGAGTGTCCAATTGATAGAATTCATTACTAGTTCAACGTTCAAGCGAGTGGGTATTGGATCTAGTAGGGTTGAATTACCTATAACTACCATTCTCGAACTTTCTATTTTAACTGCAGAATCTTCTGATCCCCCTTTCTCAACCATTGCTGCAATATATATTGGGTTTGGATCAGGAATAATATCGGTCTCACTTCTCTTTGGATAGGGTTCAGTATGCTCGAGATCACCCCAAAATTTGGGATCTGCGGCTAAGAGAGGAACTGCTATTATTCCTTTAGAAGCTAATCCTTCATTATTTTCTGCGACACTTATGGGGCAGGTTTGTCCTGCAAAAGTCGTTATAGAGCCTTCATCTGATGAGGTGATAGGGTTACCTCCAAGTAATTTGCTTTGCACTGAATAAACTTTTTGAGTTCCTCCAATACCAGTTGTTTCAGAAAATAAAACGCGATAATTGTTATCAACCCTTACGCCAAGAGAGCGAAGGAAAGGATAGAAATTAGGCATCTTGGTTGTTGGGTTTAAAAGGAGCACCATAGATCCTCGCTTTTGTTCCCAATATTTTGTGAGAATAGTAACTTCTGAAAGTGAAAAGTCTGTCTCGGGGTTTATAATTATAAGAGAATCAGCATCTTCAGGTATTTGAGTTATGTTTCCTAGAGTCAGCTCTTTTAGGTCAAAGAATTGCCTAGTGCTAATACTAAGTATTTCTTTGTCAGCAGACCTTCCATTTACTTCTTTGAGTTTACCCTTTCCTGCAATTAAATAGACGGTTTTAGGGTTACTTTCCGTTGCTGCCAACATTGCTGAAGTTATTGAGTCCTCTCCAGTGAATGTACGTCCCTTATCGTCCAATAAATCGTTTTCAATAAGCTTTTTAATACGCCCTCCTACTTCGATAAATAGACAGCTCTGATCAATCGTTGATTTATAGCGATCTGATATTTCTAATGCTTTATTTTTATTAATTACCGGATCAAATTCCTCAAAAATAATTTTTCCTCTCGATATATTTTCATATTCTTCTAGGAGAACTTTAAGTTGATTGCGAATTTTTGAGCTTTTTAAGAAAGCCATAGTTAGTGTTACTTTTTCATCGAGCTGGTTTTTCAAGTAAGCCTCAGTGTCTTCTGATACGCTGTATTTCTTTGTGGAGCTCAGATCCCATCGGTGGTAGTTCCCATGTGAAATATAATTGATGAGAATAAATAGTAGGATTGAAAAAAATATTTGCATTAAAACATTTGATGCAATTTTTTTCCTTTTGATTCTGCACCGACTAGATCCTAGGTCAGGTCCAATAGGATTGTCGGAAGAGTATTTGGTTTTAATGCTGTCAGTACTTTTTGGCATTGTTAGGCCTTCCACTTTCTGTACTCAAGTACATTGTATGTAAATGATAGTACGAGAATAGTAAAACTAAGGTAGTAAATAAATTGACGACTATCGATTAAACCACTTATAAAAATTTGAACATGTTTTACTGTTGAAAAATAAAACAAGGAATCTTGCCAGGATTCAGGCACGGGAAGATCTTGTAGAATAAAACCAACTAGGAAATGTAACATACAAAAAGTGAAGCAAGCCATTGCTGCCACTAGTTGATTTTTGGTTAGGGCTGAGGCTAGGCATCCAATTGAAATATTAAAAATACCAACGAGCAAGATTATTGCATAAGCACCTAGAAATGAACCAATAGCATTAGCATTATCTGCCGAGCTAATGCGAAATAGGAAAAAATTAACTGCGCTAGGAAGCCATATAACAAAGTAAAACACTAGAGCTGCTAGGTATTTTGCTAGAAGTAAGTGTATGGTTTGTACGGGGGCAGTTAGAAGGGTTTCAATAGTGCCTAATTTATTTTCTTCAGAAAACAGCCTCATGGTAATGACAGGGAAAATAAAAAAGTAGGTTAACCAAAATGATGTGGAGCTAAATGTATAGCCGATTAATGTTTCATCTACATCGGCTTTGCGTAAAATTTCCAAAGCAGCAGTAAATGAAAATCCATTTAGCAACATGACCAAAGCTATTACTATCCAGGCTATGGGTGAATAGAATATTGATTTTAATTCTTTCTTTAATATAACAATTCCAGTTCCTCCTGAGAGGAACTTTTGCATTGAGATAATAATAATAACGAACAGGATAGTCGTTACTATAACCGTTGCGGTGTTCATGCTTGTGTATTTATGAGTCGGATGTATTAGCTTGAGTTATTTCAACAAATGCATCCTCAAGAGTTGCATGTTGAGTTCTAATTTCTCGGAGTGGCCATTTTTGAGCATTAGCAAGATTAACTATAGATTCACGCACGTCAGTACCTGGTTCAGCGCGTATAGTAAAATGCCACCATTCTCCTGATTGATGCTCTTTGCTGACTTTTTTTATTCCAGGAATAGCAGTGATCAGGTCTTTTACTGTTTCTACAGATGTTTTTAATTCGATTGATATTGTGTTGGCTGAACGTAATTTGCGATAGAGATCATTAGGTTCGCCGTTAGCAATAATTTCGCCTTCATTAAGAATGATGACACGATTACATGTCATCTCGACTTCACTCAAAATATTAGTAGATATTAAAATTGTATGTCTTATACCAAGTTGCTTAATTAATTCGCGGAAGCGTCGAATTTGATTTGGATCAAGGCCATTAGTTGGTTCGTCTAGAATGAGGAGTTCCGGATTGTTGACTAATGCATCTGCAAGGCCTACTCGCTGTCTATATCCTTTTGAAAGGGAGCTTATCATTTGCCGTCTTATTTGTTTTAAACCACAAAGCTCGATTGCCTCATTAACTCCTTGCCTTACCTCTTTACCTCGAAGCCCCTTTAATTCTGCTCTAAATCGGAGATATTCCCTAACGCGCATGTCGTCGTATAAGGGGACATTTTCGGGCATATAACCGATTTTTTGTCTAGCTTTTATGGATTCGGAAAAAACATCATGACCTCCGATGCTTGCTGTGCCAGAAGTTGGTGGTATATAACCAGTTAACATTCTGATAGTTGTGGTTTTGCCTGCTCCATTTGGTCCAAGGAAACCAACAATTTCACCGGGTTCCACCTCAAACGAAATGTTATTAACTGCAGTCCTTTCGACATATTGCTTGGACAGGTTTGATACTTTTATCATTAGAAATCAATTTCCTAAGTTACTGTCTTTAAAGACGGTTTCGAAAGGCTTGTTAGTTTAACCGAAAACGTCATTATTTCCTTAAATTTTTTATTAGAGTTTTGCTTTCTATGGTGAAATTTCTTTACCAGTCGAATTTCTGCATTTTTAGTACTAAACAAATATAATGAACAGCAGCATTGCTTCACGATTTAATGCCAATCTATTGGATGAAAATTTTGCTCTTTGGCGTGATGATCCAAGATCAGTAGATCCAGATTGGGCTGCATTTTTTGAAGGTTTTTCTCTTGGTATGGCGCAAATTGAGAGAGATATAAAGTTTTCAGATTCTACTAAATCTGCAAAAGAAGTAATTCATCCACAGAACGCTTCGCTGCGAGTTACGCTGACTGACCCTATTTTCCGAGCCAGAGTTGTTAGCTTGCTTTATAATTATAGAGCCCTTGGGCATACTGAGGCATGGGTTGATCCATTGAGTCTTTCTCCACCTACTAACTCTAGACTCAGTTACGAGCAGTTTGGATTTAATGAAGTAGATCTGAAGGAACAAGTAGCGAGCCAATTTTTTGCAGAAGGTAAACCAATGCCTCTTTCGGCAATGATTGGAAAGTTACAGCAAATCTATTGTGGGAAAATAGGATTTGAATATATGGGGATTCATAATTCTGAGATCAGACATTGGATAAGAGACCGTATTGAAAATAGGCCTCCATTAGAAAATCTTAAATATTCCAATACGAAAACGATTTTGAATTGGCTTATAGAGGCAGAAGAATTTGAAAATTATCTCCATCAAAAATTTGTTGCGCAAAAAAGATTTGGTCTTGAAGGAGGAGAATCGACCTTAGTGGCTTTAAATACTTTGCTCTATCAAGGAATCGGTAATGGGGTAGAAGAAATTGTGATGGGAATGGCTCATCGTGGTCGATTAAATGTGTTAGCAAATTTTCTTCAAAAGCCATTATCTGTTTTATTTAATGAATTCTCAGAAAATTATGTTCCTGATTTAGTCTGTGGGGATGGCGATGTAAAATATCATCTTGGCTATGAAACTCGACGTGAAATTGAGGGGGCTTCAGTTAATATTTTTCTGGCTCCAAATCCTAGTCATTTAGAGGCTGTAAATTCTGTGGTAGAGGGTATGGCGCGAGCACGGCAAAGATTAATTGGTAATACTGACAAACGTGATCGTGTTTTACCGATACTTTTGCATGGTGATGCGGCTTTTGCGGGACAAGGTTCAGTGGCCGAAGTGCTGAATTTCTCGCAATTGCCAGGATACAGGACAGGTGGCACGATTCATATAGTCATTAATAATCAGATTGGGTTTACTACAATGCCTTCTGATGCTCGTTCATCAGTTTACTGTACTGACATTGCTAAAATGATCGAGGCTCCTATTTTTCATGTTAATGGAGATAGTCCATTAGAAGTTGCGTATGTGACAGGGCTTGCTCTTGAATTTCGTCAGAAGTTTGGCCGAGATGTAGTAATCGATATTGTTTGTTATCGGCGTCATGGACATAATGAGGCGGATGAGCCAGCTTTTACTCAGCCGAATATTTACCGCACTATTCGCAGTAAAAAATCTACTACTGAAATCTATAAAGATTATTTATTGAACGAAGGGCAAATTTCAGAATGTGAAATCTCTGAAATTACTAATGCGTACCATGCACGGTTGGACTCTGAGTTTCAATTGGTTGAAGGCAAAGATAATGATGCCCATATATCTTTCAAAGGAGCAGCAGTAGAAGTGCAAGAAGATGCATATTCCTATGAAGTAATCCCTACCGGGATTTCTATTGATGAGATACGTGAATTAGGAAGAAAGTTAGTCGACATCCCTGATGATTTCGCAATTAATGCTAAAATAGAGAAGCTATTTTTAGCTAGGCGTTCTAGAGCCACTGAAGAAGGTGGCCCCTATGATTGGGCTCATGCAGAGGCTCTTGCTTTCGCCTCATTGCTTGATTCAGGCTATCCTGTTAGGCTTTCAGGTCAAGATGTTCGTCGCGGTACATTTAGTCAGCGGCATTGTGTATTGTATGATTCTGAAAATAGAGAGCGATATGTACCGTTGAAAAACCTTAGCCCGAACCAGGCCAGCTTTTGTGCATATAACAGTTTGTTATCTGAATCTGGCGTTTTGGGTTTTGATTATGGCTATAATTTAATGGTTCCTCAAATGCTGATTTGTTGGGAGGCTCAGTTTGGTGATTTTGTTAATGGCGCTCAGGTTATAATAGATCAATTCATTAGTTCAGCTGAATCAAAGTGGGGCAAACCTTCTAATTTAGTAATGCTTCTTCCTCATGGTTATGAAGGTCAGGGTCCTGAGCATTCAAGTGCTAGGCTTGAGAGATTTTTGCAATTATGTGCTGGAGGTAATTTGCAAGTTTGCAACATTACTACTCCTTCACAATACTTTCATGTTTTAAGAAGACAGATTATTAGAAAGTTACGTAAACCTCTAATATTGATGTCGCCCAAGAGCCTATTAAGGCATCCGGAATGTATTTCAAATGAAAATGATTTTTCTGGTGGATCGCATTTTTGCGAAATGCTTGATGACTATCAATTAATTGACCGTCCAGAGCGAGTTACTCGTATTATTTTTTGTTCAGGCAAAGTTTATTATGATTTATTAAAATTTAGAAATGAAAATAAAATCAGAAACACTGCAATTATACGTATAGAGCAGCTATACCCTTTTCATTGGAAAATGCTCGATGAAATTATAGAACGTTATCCAAGAGCATATAAAAAATGGGTTTGGTGTCAGGAAGAACCTCTCAATATGGGAGCTTGGAGTTACATTAGTCCACGCTTAGATGAAGCGGGTAGAGGCAATGTTCGTTATGCTGGTCGTGAACGAAGTGCAAGTACCGCGACTGGTTCCAAAGCAATTCACAACGCGGAGCAGCGAAGGTTGGTTCAAAAGGCTTTTAGTGTTTAAAATGATTGATGAAGGCTAATTATCTAGGTTATTTCAAAATTCATTCTGAAATGGGCTTGTTCAAATGCTAAAGTATTTCAAAAAAGTGGTATTTGATTTAAAATGGTCTAATTATCAAAAAGAATTTTACGACAACTTGATATATCTATTTTTATAATTAATGAGCGGTGATATTAGGATTCCATCTGTAGGTGAGTCTGTATCAAGCGGATTGATCGCTCAATGGCATAAGAATAACGGTGATTCTGTTAATATTGGAGAGCTGTTGCTTACTTTAGATACTGATAAAATCTCAACTGAAATCGCTGCTGATTCTGCAGGAAATTTGCAAATATTAGTAACTGAAGGGGAAGAAGTTTCTATAGGGTCAGTAGTCGGTCGAATCACGAGCGAAAATTTATCGCATCTCCAATCAGGTGCAGAGGAAAAAGCTACTTCTCCCCAATTGCAGAGTGATATTGATAATGAAAATCGCACAGAAATGAATTCCATTTCTTCTAACCAGAAACAAGTACCGCAAGAAAATCAAAAGCAGGATGTTCCCGTTGAAGTTGAAGACATCGTCTCACATCAAGTGCCTACACAAAACACGAAGCGAGATCTTAGGTTGGACCGCAAGGCTCCTGTTTCCCCTGTAGTTAAAAGGCTTGCAAAGGAAAATGGTGTTGATTTGTCACAGATTATTGGAAGTGGGAAGAAAGGCGCCATATTGAAAAAAGATGTTCAAGCTTTTATCGACAGTGGAGGCGAGTTGCGCTCTTCAAAAGTAGTTGAGAATCTAAATGCGCAGTCAATTGTTTCTAAGGATTCAGGAACAACTGATTTGCCTGATTTAAATATTAAGTCTGTATCACATCATGATTCTTCTGAATCTAAAATAGAAGAAGGGGGGCGTATAACTAGACAGCCACTTTCTCCTATCAGACGAAAGATAGCTGATCATCTCGTGTCTGCACAGCAGAACGCAGCACTTTTGACCACCTTTAATGAATGTGATATGTCTTCTGTTATGCAATTACGCAAAGAATTGCAGGAAGATTTCATTGCGAAATACGAAGTAAAAATTGGTTTTATGTCAATTTTTATAAAAGCAGTGGTCGATGCGCTAAAGGAGGTTGAGCAAATTAACGCGCGTATCGATGGTACGGACCTTATTCGTAATCATTTTTTTGATATAGGAGTAGCTGTTGGGAGTAAAAAGGGGCTCGTAGTACCAGTCATTCGTGATTGTGATAATAAGAGTTTTGCGCAAATTGAGAAGGATATTGCAGAATACGCATCTCGAGCAAATCAAGGAAAGTTAGCAATTGCTGATTTACAGGGTGGCGTCTTTACGATTTCTAATGGTGGTATATATGGTTCAATGTTGTCCACTCCGATTATAAATCCTCCTCAATCAGCTATTCTTGGGATGCATAATATTATTGAGCGGCCTGTGGCAGTTGAAGGGAAAGTGGTTATTAGACCAATGATGTATTTGGCGCTTAGCTATGATCACCGCATAGTTGATGGTAAAGAAGCGGTTACTTTTCTAAGGAGAGTTAAAGATTGTGTGGAAAACCCAGCAAGATTACTCGTTGGAGCTTGATTTCAGTTTCTGGATCGAGTGGAGGAATGGTTCTTCCAACAGTTTCTTTACAAATTTGTGTGAGAAATAAGAGATTTCGGCAATTTATGGAATGAATACTTTCATAGGAATGAAGTTTTTAGGTTGTGCTGAGACTTTTTTCTATTGAAGAAAGTAAGATTCGGAAATTCTATTTATTGAGTATTTCCAAAATATAAAGGCCGACAGAAGCGTGGAGTTTTCTGGCGGCCTTTTTCTTTATTTCTTTGCTTTTGTAAGAGCGTATCTTGCGCTATTTAGGAATGAGCACACACTTGCATTTTTAAAATAATGCCTTTTACCGAACCTAGTCAAATTGGCGATTTATATTTTGCCTTCCTTGGTATTCTTTTCGAAGGAGCGCCATACATTCTTTTGGGAACGATTATCTCAGGTTTTATTGATGCTTATCTTCCGTCCAATATGATGGATAGGTTCTTACCAAAGAATAGATATGCAGCCATAGCTCTTGCCGGATTGTTAGGGGCAATATTTCCAGTTTGTGAATGTGCTATAGTTCCTGTTATTAGGCGCCTAGTTCAGAAAGGGCTTCCTGTATCTTGTGCTATTACTTACATGCTTTCTGCGCCAATCGTAAATCCTATAGTGGCAGTAAGTACCTATTCAGCGTTTGCGGGTAATGACCCGCTATTCATGACATTATCACGCATAGGCATTGCCTATCTGGTTACAGTTCTTGTAGGAGTTATTGTTCATCAATTCTCAATAAAGAACATCCTTCGCAACAGTCTATTAAATAAAATACAAACAGATTCACAAAACATTCAATCTAGTGCAGTTCTTTTTAACAAGGAGAAAGAAACGCCGGACCGCTTATTGATTGCATTACGAAGTGCTGCTCGCGATTTCTTAGATGTAGGTATGTATTTTGTTATAGGAGTAATGATAACAGCTCTTTACAGGACACAAATCGATCAAGGTGTAGTGGATCAGTTTGCTTCTTCAGACTTAATTGGAATACCGGCAATGATGATCCTTGCATTTGTCTTATCACTCTGCAGTACTTCAGATGCATTTATTGCTGCGCAGATGCTAAGTTTTTCATCAGCAGCAAAGCTTGCATTTTTGACCTATGGTCCAATGATGGATGTAAAATTGGTTTTTATGTATAGCGCTGTGTTTAAGCCTAGATTTGTTCTGAGTTTGGCAGTTGGCCTTTTTATAGTCATAGGAATTTTATTTTATCAATGGAGTAATATTCCCGTTCCTGGAACTTAGATAATTATAATAGTCTCATGTCTCAACGTTTAATCATTATCTTGCAGTCTATAGTCCTGTTTGTTTTTGGATCGATTTTCATTTGGTTTTATATCTATGGTCGAATTGAAAAATATTTAACTAGTGTTGGAAGTTTTCAGATGCAGGCTTTGCTGGCAGGTTTGTTTTTGTGTATACTAAGTACTTTTCTTTTACTGACTTCGTCTAAGAAGGTTTCCTGTTCGCACGACCACGACCACGACCACGACCACGACCACGACCACGACCACGACCACGACCACGACCACGACCACGACCACGACCACGACCACGACCACGACCACGACCACGACCACGACCACGA
>JAAZZC010000004.1 GCA_014239335.1 Verrucomicrobiales bacterium | reverse complement strand
GGACATGCATGGGGCCCATGAATTCGCCATCACTGATGGGATGCCTGTCCTTGGTCCTGCCGTTGACAAGGCGGTCAGTGCATTCATTGATGATATCAATGAGCGGGGGCTTTCAGAGAAGGTCCTTCTGGTCATTACCGGAGAATTTGGGCGTACCCCAAAAATTAATAACAAGGGAGGTAGAGATCATTGGGGAAATCTGTGTCCTCTTGTCTTTGTGGGTGGCGGTTTGAAGATGGGACAAATTATTGGAGAGTCGGACAAGAAAGGTTCTGAACCCATTACCAATCCAATCACAAGTAATGATTTACTGGGCACTATCATGCATAGCCTCTTTGACTTGGGTAAGGTCAGGACCCTAGCAAACCTCCCTCGCGATGTGCAAGACGCTGTCAGTTCCGGAAATCCGATCCGAGAACTGATTTAAAGATAATAATTTTCCTACCCTTTTTAAGGTTTGATTAGGGCCGCTATTTTTTCAAGGCCCTTATCTTTGGCAAGATCGGCAGCTGTTTTCCCGTTCTGAGCTTTCAGCGATTTGTCGACCCCTGAATCCAAAAGGATATTAATTAGTACAGCTGACTGCTTGATAGATTCCTCCTTTTCTTTATTTATTCGCCAGATTGTCCAGTGCAGTGGAGATGCTCCGTTACCGGCAACAGTATTTGGGCTCAGGCCCTTGCTGATGAAATACTTTAAAGTTTCAGGCTGGTTCCAGAAAACAGCTTCGTGTAGGCAAGTCGCTTTCCAGAACTGAACCGCATTAAGATCAGCGCCTTTGTCCAAGAGAAACTGTGCTGCTTTCAGGTTCTTCGTACCAGCGACAAGGAGGAGAGGGCTTTTGTCCCATCTTGCCTGCTTATTGATGTCTGCTCCATTCTTTAACAAAAGAGACGCTGCTTTTAGGTGGCCCCTTGCAGCTGCATAGGCTAATGCGGTGTAGGATCCTGGAGTGGTAAAATCAACTGAGACTCCTGACTTTAGGAGTGAGGTTATTTTCTTTGTGTTTCCATTCCTTGCAGCGATGAGGAGCTGTTGGCCCGGTTCATCTGCCTTGTAGAATGCTCCGCTAGGAGCGGAAACAGTTCCGTCTTTTGGAGCTTGAGATTGCCTCAAAATTCCATCAGTGATCATATATCCACCTTCTTGCTTCCCATCGATTTGATTTTCTTCAGTGAGGGTCCCTTCCAAATCATAGTTTTTTGCATTTACATTACTCTTTACAAAGTTCGTATAACCGCCACCGACGATGAGCTGAGGGTCCAAAGTGAAATCACTACTGTTCAGTTTTGCATTGTGCCCTTCAATGGCGATTACATTCTTGCCTTCAATTAGAGCATCTGCGAAAGGAGCAAGTATAAAATACTCGACGCCGTTAGCTTCATGATTTCCAACGACCAGTTTGCCCTCCTCATTAGCGACATTGATGGAAAAAACATAACGACCATTAAGGTAAAGAACGAACCCATCATCATAGTTAATGGCCAGTGCTAAACGGGAAAGGTCCGTGCTCTTTGTGATTTCAAATTCTTTCCTGATGTATACTGATGTGTACTTGTTTATCATATCATCAAGTACGGTCTTATCATCATCATCAGCATATCCAAAACCGGCCTTTCCGGTCTTCCAATTATTCTTCTTTGGGTCAAAACTTAACGAGGTCCATTTCAGGCCTTCAGGTTTCTTGCCGCCTGCCAGGTAATCCCAGTTAGCTTGAGGGCCTATCAAAGCCCTTTTATTATCAGGACTAGTATTTTTTGATGATTCGATTGCGATGTCCATCGTTCTTCTACCTCTGAGGTTCCCGAACTCATTGTAGAATTCATTGACCTCCTTACCGTCACTAATTGTTTTGATCTGGAATTGACCATTCCTGTATTGGATCCATTCCCCCAAGAGTTCATTTGCCTTGGTATCTGAACTGGCTTTGGTCCCTATCTGTTCCTGAGTGACAGTCTTGCAGGAGCTCAGTGAGGCTATGCCAAGCATGGAGATGAAAGGGACAATAAGAGAAAATGATTGGGCGCGGCGTTTTTTGATCATGGTAATTTAATATTGGGTGATAATGATGCTGTTAGAATGCTAGCCTGCACAATCATAAAAGTAAGTATTTATGTTAGGGAATCTAACAAAATATAAAACAATTGATCTATTATAGTAAATTACAGAAAAGTAAGGGTTCCCGTGATTTTCTTTTGCTTTAGAAGAAGTGACAAATCAAGGATCAGCTGGACTTATGCAAGCGATTGAAAAAAAGCGTGAGATTAAGTAGAAGATAATGAATATGAAGGAGTATAACACGTACCTGATTGATTCAAATCGCAGTGAACGTTGCCTCTGAAGGTACTGCTTTTTTTGTTTTTCATGTCGATCTAGGATGACATTCGTTCTTTCTTTTAAGATTCTATTTTTAATTCCTTCAAGGTTCTCATTTGCTAGGGCGGGATTCTTCTTTCCTGATTGCTTGAATGTATTTTCTAGGGCTTTTGTGGCTTCAGGGATTGAGCTAATTGCATTGACTTGCGACGTCATTTTCTTTAGATCTTCTTCATAAGAAACGATCGGGTGATAACCAGAGCGCATTAATGAATACAATCGGTACGAGCTATTTGCTAGGGCTCCCAAATACAATAGGATTCCGAGCACACTGAAGATGGTTAGTCGTCTCCAGTAGATGGAAGCATGATGCTTACGCTCTTCATTGCCAGTGATACTCAAAGCATAAAGTGCAAGGCTAATTAATGGCAGATGCGATCGCTCAAATAATTGGATGGCAAGATTCATTCTCCAATTAAGGAAGTTGTCAGTGCTTTGTCCTAGAATTGTAAAGGCAAAGCCGACAACAAAAAAAGAAAAAGAAAAATTG
>JAAZZC010000005.1 GCA_014239335.1 Verrucomicrobiales bacterium | reverse complement strand
GGCGATGGGTGAGATAGATAACACTTACATTATCTATACTGCGGATCATGGGATGGCCATTGGTAGACACGGTTTGCAGGGCAAGCAAAACTTATACGATCATACTTGGCGCATTCCTTTTATTGTGAAAGGGCCTGGAGTTAAGGCTGGCGCACGAGCCAAGGGGAATATATTTTTACTCGATGTCTTGAGTACAGCCTGTGACTTGGCAGGGATCAAGGCTCCAGCAACTTCTGAGGGTATCAGCTTTAAACCAGTAATTGAGGGTAAGAAGAGCGCAGTCCGTGATACCCTTTACGGAGTCTATTGTGGTGGAGGTAGGCCCGGTTCCCGTTGTGTTAAAAAAGGGGACTGGAAACTGATCAAATATGAAGTGGAAAAGACAGGAATTAAGCATACGCAACTCTTTAATTTAAAGGATAACCCACACGAATTCATGAAAGAACATCATGTTTCGGCGGTCACGGCTTTGACCGGTGCTGAGCCTGGCCCTGAACAGATCAATCTTGCTACTCATCCGAAGTACTCAAATAAGCTCAAGGAAATGGAATCTGTACTCCTCTCTGAGATGCGCCGGCATGATGATCCTTACCGGTTCTGGAACCAACCTAATGATGGGTTACCTGTCCCAACCTTTCGGGAGAGGGTCAAGAATAAGCGGCAGAATAGGCCTAAAAAAAATAAGTGAAAATAGGGATTCTATTTTTAAAGATTTCAGCGGCAGTGCTTTTGGGGCACGCGCTCAATGAAAGGGCCATTTCTAAAGAGAGTTGGTTACAAGAGAGTGGGTATGGATTGATGTTTCATTATGAAGCTTTCAAGAGCCATACCCCCGAATCATATAATCAAGCCATTGATTCGTTTAACGTTAATAATTTCGTCGAATCCGTTCAAAGTACCAAGGCCGGTCATATTATTTTTGTGATTGGTCAACATTGGGGAAAATACTGTGCACCAAATAGTGCTTATGAGAAATTATTGGGAGTTGATACTGGAGAATGGACATCCAATCGTGATCTCATAATGGAGATTGGAAAGGGGTTAGCTGAGAGGGAAATTAGATTGATCATTTATATGACTGCCCGTGCACCCATGAGGCATTATAAAATCATCAAGGCCCTGGGTGATACGTTGCCAAGTATCAATGGCAAGCCTGCCGGGAATAAGATCGACCCAATGTCTCATCCCAAAAAAGTGAAGGGATTTAGACGCAGCGAGAATCAGGCTCCGAATCCAATTTTTTTAAAGAACTGGGGTGAAGTGTGTGGAGAATGGTCTCGGCGCTATGGTAAATTGATCTCAGGTTGGTGGTTTGACGGTTATAAGATGGAGATGAAGGATTCATATGAGGGCTTAAAGAAAGAGGAATACAATATTGATACTTGGATTGATGCTGTGCGTTCAGGAAATCCAGAAGCAGAGCTGGCATTTAACGCAGGAGCGCACCCCATTCTTTCCCTATGCACAAGAGGAAAGTTGTGTCCTTATCAGACATTTACTTCGGGCGAGAACCACAATTTTAATGAACGTACTAAGAAAGGATTCGGCAAGCCTCTAACGCCTACGAACTTTCCCGCTCCTGATGGGGTTGTGTGGCATTTATTGTTGCCTGCTGGTAAGGGCTGGGGGGCCGGCGACCAGTTGCGATTTAAGGTGCAAACACTCAAGGAACGAATTGATGTTATTAATGCAGAAGGAGGGGCAATTACTTTTGATGTGCCAATTAATTCTAATGGTGAAATTCCAGAAAAAATACTACAAGGGTTGCAGGAATTAGGCACATATAAGAGTCGACTCAATGATGGTGTGAAGTCATTCTTAGATTGAATAGTTGTCTCGGGAAGCTACAAAATTAAAGAACGAAGATGAGAGGATTTCACATAACTAAAAAGTATTATTTAGTCATTGGTTTATTGTTAGCTGGCCCTTGGGCATCCGTTGCCGTTGAAGTGGAATTACGTAAGCA
The DNA here is from genome assembly GCA_014239335.1 of Verrucomicrobiales bacterium. Lineage (GTDB taxonomy): Bacteria > Verrucomicrobiota > Verrucomicrobiia > Verrucomicrobiales > DEV007 > EC70. Next base: position 15,667 of record JAAZZC010000005.1, on the reverse strand, counting down.
ACTCTTTGTGGATGACTGGGTAGTTGCGGAAAAGAGCGAAGTGGTTCGCGAGCTTGGTCAGGTGACAAAACAGAACGGAGGCGAACCAATTTTTGAGGGATTCTTTTACGGTACCGTTTTACATGATGAGGGAAAATTTAAGATGTGGTACCGCGGTAACCCGTACGGTTACGCGGAGTCTGTTGATGGAATTCATTTTAAGAAAATTTCCTTACTTAAGGGCTTGGATCCAGCTCATCACAATACTGCTTCTTTTTATATCGATCCGAATGAGACTGATCCGAATCACCGATATAAAATCTGTTATGCTTATCTTCGCCCACACGCGGTAGCGCTGGGCTATTCGGCAGATGGTATTAACTGGAAGGCCTACAATGGAGGCAAGCCCGTCACTCACCGAGCCGCTGACACTTACAATCAGGTGTTGTGGGATAGTGAGGAGAAGGTGTACCGGATGTTTACTCGAACTGATTATCGTCGGCCCGCGAGTGGACTTGAGGTTCGTGGCACACGTGACATGATTAATCCGGACATTAAGGCAGATCCAAAAAATTGGCGCATCGTGCGTGAATGGAAATTTGGTAAGGGAGCTGAGGATGAGATTTATCGCCGGCAAATTTATGCGCTAACGGACTGGATCCATGAAGGAGTGCACTTTGCGCTGATGTCCGTTTATGAAAATATACCTAAGCCAGGAGAACCATACGATCGTAAGCCGGACCATCATAAGAGGCACGAGCATGACATCGTCAATTTTTATATAGGAACTACCAGAGGCAATGCGATGTGGGACCTTACCTGGGTCTATGCGGGCAAGCCTCTCATTCCACGTGGACCAGACGGTAGCTTTGACAAGGATATGATATTTCCTGCCTCGCAAGTCGTCACGCATCTGGACCAACACTGGATATATTACAATGGTTACCGTGAACGTCATGGTGTTGCTGACAGGGGTCCGCACAGCATTGGTTTGGCTACGTTAAAGCGTGACCGCTTCATTAGTTTATCTGCTAAGGGGGACCAACGTGGCTCCGTTCTAACGAAGCCCTTCCGGCTCGAAGGTTCTCGCCTCCAGATCAATGTTCAAGGCGAAGATATTAGCGTCGAGGTTCTGGATGGAAATGGCAAAATAATTCCCGGGTTAACTTCACGATCTGGTAAAGTCGACTCGTTACGATGGGAACCAAAATGGGCCAAGGGTCATGACCTCAGTCAGTTGATTGGCGAAACTGTTCGTCTCCGGTTTCAGTTACAGAATGCCAATCTTTTCGCTTTCCAATTCCTTAATCCAAAAAGATAAGGTTGTACTGCTTGAAAAGGATTTAGAGTATTTAAGAACTTAACCTTTTAGTAGGTCCATATCCCTTTCACTGCTTCCAAAATTACCAATATCCATATTGTGTTTATGGAGTAATTCCAAATACAGATTGCAAAGGGGAGTGGGTTTTTGCATTACCTTATGGGCTTCATGCTGATACCCTCCGCCGGCCACGATCATGGGTAAGTTGTTGCAGGTATGATTGGAAGAGTCGCCGAAATTGCTTCCCATGACCACGGTAGTGTGGTCCAGAAGAGTTCCATTCCCTTCCTTAATTTGCTCCAGTTCAAAAAGGAAATTATTAAAATGCTTAAGTGTATCGATTTCAATTTGGCTTAGCTGGGCGATAACATTTTTTCTTCCTCCATGGTGCGATAGGGTATGCCATCCTCCGGTCGCTCCAGGCACCTTGATAGCGCCGTAGATCCAATCCATCGAGAAAGTAATGACGCGGGTCGAATCAGTTTGGAAGGCTAATTTTGCCAGTTCGAATAGGTTTCTGACCTTGGTAGAGAACTCGAATTGCTTATCTTCGCTGAGAGACTTTTCAACTTTTGGTTTCTTGGCTTCAAGCCAAAACTTTTCATGATGTAACCGGCTTTCAAATTCTCCAATCAATGCTTTGTAATTGTCCAATTTGCCAGGATCAGAACCTTGATTGCGGAGTTGCTGTAAGTCGCGCCGGAGGCAATTCAGAATATTTTGGTCATTTTCGAGTTGTTGTTTTTTCGACCTCAGGTCTTCTTCCTCAAAGAGCATCTCAAAAATCTTTTCCTCATCATGCATTGGGGGAATGGCTGAACCACGATCATTCCAGGAACATCCCCATCCCCTGTCATAGATACTAAAGTTCAGGAAGGGGAACCGGGTATCCTTACCCATTTCTTTGGCCAGCAATTGATCTAGTGAAGTTCCGTTTACAAAGTTAGATGACTCCGGGTTAGGAGTGCCTGTGAGGAAAGACTTTTCCGAGTCATGATTGCTGGTTTCCATTCCGGGATGGAAGAAGTTCTGGAAAACCGTCATTTTTTCCTTAGTCTTCATGCCTTTCAGATAATCTGATGTTGAAAGGTCTTCTCTCTTTTTAGGGAAGAAGTACGGTGCATAAAAGCCCAGGCTATTATTGATGAAAATGATTCGTCTGGGTGACGACTTTTCTTTTCCTTTAGCACTCAGACTCAGTGAGTTCATAGCGAGCGGAAGGGCCGCCCCCACTTTCAAGAACTCTTTTCTACTTATATTTCTCATTCCTCTCCTTCTCTAAGTGAATAGATCAATATCTTTGTAATCAAGTCCTTTATCCGGCATTCTTTCCCATTTTCAGGGATCAGCTTAAATAGTTGAAGCCGTTCTTTAAGATCCGGTTTGTAACCATTAGCATACTCGAAGAACTTTTTGGTGAAATTGTAGGCGACTTTGCGATGGTCAGAGAGGAGTATTTTTTTAAGGCCAAACACGTCATTAAATTTGTGGGTTGCGATTTCACCTGATGCGTCCACTTCCCCTCCTAAATGGTAGTAACCTTCTAACCGGAACTGGAAGGTTCCATTGTGTGGTTTTTTGACTCGATACTTCGTTCGCCACTGTCCTGTGGCGTCAAAATTCTCAAGGGCAAAACCGTAAGGATCGATACTCTTATGACAGGCATAGCATGTTTTTTTTTCTTTGTGCTGTTCGATCTGTTCTCGGAGAGTTGTGGCTTGGCCATGTTCTGGTTCGATTGCAGTTATATTTTCTGGAGGTGGAGAGAGTGTATTGCCTGCGATGTTCTTGGAGACCCATGCACCACGTAGAATGGGAGAAGTATCAAAGCCATCGGCAGTGACTTTGAGTACGCTTCCCATAGTTAACAGTCCTCCGCGGGGTGCCTCAGGAGAAAAAGAAACTTTGCGCATCTTTTGACCTATTATTCCGGCAATGCCGTAGTGCTGGGCTAGCCGTTGATTAAGGAATGAGAAGTCAGAATCGATCAGATAACTGATAGGCAGATTCTCTTGAATTAAATGGTTGAGATACTTCTCAGTTTCAATGGGCAGGTAATGATTGAGGAGGTCGTTATAATTGGGATAAAGCTTTAGGGATGGGTTCACCTTGTTAAAAGATCTGAGATTGAGCCACTGAGAACAGAATGAATGAATCATTCGTAAGCTCTTTTCATCTTTGAGCATCCGATTGATTTGTTCGGTAAGCGTCTGAGTCGTGAACTTTTCCATTCTTGATAAATTGAGGAGTTCTTGATCGGGGACAGAGAGCCAAAGGACCCTGGAGAGGTCTGAAGCTATTTTGTAGGATTTGTTGGAATGTTCTCCTGGAGCTAATAGGAAGCGATGAGAACAGATAATTGCCTTGAATCCGGCCCTAGCTGCAATGACAAAATCTTCCAGTTCTTTAAAAGAGTTAAGGCTGACGTTATAGTATGGAGATAACTCCTCTTCGCTGATATCTGAAGAGAAGGCCCTTTCGGCAAAATGCCGGATCACTTTTTTGAGGTCTTTTTTTGAGCGAGACAAGAGTGATATCTCTGAGGTTGAAATGGCCTGTGGCAATGATGTTATGACATCAAGTTTGCCTATAGAAGCAATAGATTTTCCGTCCAAGGAAACAGCGTCTGTTACCAAAAATTTTATATATTCCTTCTTGGTTTTTTTTGGAAACAAAATGGGTTGCTCGTAAGACCTTGTGATGTCCACTTTTCCCTTCAAGATTGGGTCTCCCCAAGATTGAGCGTCGTCCGATAGATAGATCGAATATGACTTCACTTGCCCATTGCCGTTGCCTCCTGACCATTTGGAGTAGGAGAGGCCATTGATTTCTTTTTTGGCGGGGTTTTTCAGTACCACAAAATGAGGAGCTTTGGCTACGGTGGGACTAAACTGAGAATGCCAGAATGTTCGATTGGAACCGTCCTGCATCTTTTCCTTTTCCATACCAACTTGGTAACTGCTCACGGAGAGGCTCCCTCCTATTGCCTTTAATTTTGTTTGGAGAATTGACGTTTTAATTGATTTCCTTGGTGGAAAATTCATATCAAGGCCCTTAAATATTTTCTGGTAAGTTCTTGGCGGCCAATCATCGACGAGAGGACCTCTTGCTTTTAACTGTTTAATGTAAGCGCCTTGATCTGCCTTCTTTTTACGAAATGTGTGCTTGGAATAGCAGTGCACAGATACGTTTTCACCGGGATGGAGAAATGCTCGAATCGTGTGAGATTTTACTTCCTTATTGGATAGGGATATTACATCCAGTAATCGTTGTGGTTGTGGCCGGTCATCTGCAAAATAATATTTTCCAGAGAATACTAGAACACTGATATCCTCTTCAAAGTTTCCAAGTTTCTTTGCATCAAAAGTGAGTTCATACCAACCCTTCACTGGAGGATCAAAGTTGTCGTAGAAGAAGGAATAGTTGTTCCCATTATTTGCTCTTGTCCATGAGAAGAGAAGTCCCTCCTGATAATTCCGAGTATAGATATTATAGGTATCGTGACTGTCTTTGATCTTGTTTGTTACCCAGATCCGCTCTTGAGGGAAACCTTTTTCCGGTAAAGCAAATTCGAGCATTTCATCTGCTGCGGAGAAATAGGAACTGAGCATTTCCTTGGTTAAGAGAATCTTCCGGTCAGAATCGAAATCGTGAGTGCCTCGGTCCTCCGGAATGTTTCCAGTCAAATCCAATTTTACTCCAAGAAGGTCGTTCAATGAATGGACGAACTCGTGACGACTGATTCTTTGATAAGAATTAATTGCTTTTGAATTTTGTCTTTTAGAGAGCCAATCAAGGAGGGTCCTTCTTTGAGTTGAAGAGGGTTGTTTTTTATCGGCAGGTGGCATCCTGCCAGTGATCAGGTTTTCAAAAATGAGAGAGCCATCATGACCCTCCTCATCCAATAAATCAGAAAGATCAAAGTTTCCTTTTTTGGTTTCCTCGTCATGGCAGTCAAGGCAATATTGCTCGAGGAGACCTATGGACTCTTCTTCGAGTAACGTAACTTTGGATTGCGAATCAGAAAGGAATGAAACTGAGAGTCCACTAATCGTAATCAGATATAGAATTACTCGTCTCCTTAATGTTAGGAATAAATTCAAAGGCCCAAGTGATTTTATTTTGTCACTAATAAAAATGACGCCTTAATTTGTACCGTAATTGGGATTTGTCCTGGTGCAAATGCATCATTTATAACTACTTGTTCGTTAGTGGCATAAACATTATTAAAATTATTTCTGGAGTATCCGAACCTTTCTTCCTCTATAAATAGTGGCTTGCCAATTTTCGAGCCTAGAGTGATGGCAAGTGTTTCAGCCTTTTCTTTGGCTGCCAGTAAAGCTTTTTGCCTGGTCTCATTCTGATGCTTAATTCTCTTGGAGTTGTCGTAAGTGATTCCATTTAGAGAGACATTCTTCATGCGTGAAATTCCGCTCCAAAGATCTTTGTACTTTGATAGATCCGTTACTTTGAATTTGATACTCGATGAGGCCTGATAGCCATCCCTGACTCTTCCCTTGAGCTTAGAGGAAACGAAGTGTTCACCAAATTCCATTCCTGATGTTTGAATGCAGTGTTCAGGTAAGTCATTTTCCATTAAAAAATTCAGAACTGATTGGACAGTAGAACTATGAGCTTTGGCCACTTCCTCAAGGCTCTGTTCCTTATTGCTGATTCTGATTTTCCAATTCATCTGATCTATGGCTACCGAAGTTGTTGCCGTGCCGTAAACGGTAACGTGCGGAGGATTGTCGGCTGCACTGGACGCCAACACTGTGAAGATCAAAGTGCTTAGCAGTAGTGTGGCCTTTCCAATATCTGAATTTGTCATTAGTTTCATAATATAATTGGCGATTTTGATAGCTTTATTTTTCCTATAGGAGACTTGATAAAGTTAAGTCCTATTGACTCAGAAGGCTAGTTTGATCAGTAGATTTTATCTGCGGTGCTAATAGCGTCTGGTTAGAAAAATCCGGTCGGTTTTTAGGCTACTAGGATTAATTTACTTGGGACTATTCTTTCTTTGACTGGCCTCTTGACAGGTAATAGCAACGGATTTCCTTGTCGTTTCTGCAGAATAGTTTTCTATCTGCTAGAGCCGGATGAGACCAGACTAGCGTTCTCCCACCGACTGAATGCGTTGGCTCAATAATTTTTGTTCTCGATATTTCCTCATAGCTTTGAGGTATAAGCTTCGCAGAAATCATTTCTCCATGATCATTAAAAATTAGAGTCTGATCACTCGGCTTATGATACACAGTAAAAGCGCTTGGCCATGCCCCACGACCGGACCCGTCTTTCTTTAAAAGTGGTATCCTACTTTCCCATAGTCTTTTTCCAGTCGCCATTTCAACACATCTAAAGAGACCCCTTTGGCCTGCAGAGTAGATGTATCCGTTTTGCAGATGAGCAGTGTTCAGGACTCCAGCAACCCCTAGCCTTCGATCAAGTCCCCACAGCAGTGATGCGGATCTGGAATCTTTACTTACCTTTACTGTGCCGGACTTTCCATTATATCCCATAACGTATACCAGATCATTCCATACCCTCGGTGCACCGATCGCCATTCCGAACTCAGGTTTAAAATTGACTGACCAGTAAATTTTTCCGGTATCAGGGTCAACGCCGTTCACTGTTTCCCCGTGCCAGACGATTAGTTGCTCGGTTCCGTGAATAGTTTCGATTACTGGTGTTCCGTAGCCTGGTTTCTTAGAGTCCAAGCATTTCCATTTTTCTTTGCCTGTCCTGTAATCAAAGGCCACTAGGGTTTGGCCCTTTCCTCCTACAGTACAAATTAAAGTTTCCTTGTATATGATGGGGTGGCAGGCTGTTCCCCATTCTGGATTTTCGATTCCATAACTAGTAATTAAATTCTTGGACCATACTAGCTTTCCATTTTCTGATTGGTAGGCGTTGAGTTGGCCCTCTGCCCCCAAAGTAAAGACATGGCCGTCATGAACGAGAGGTGTGGTCCTGGGGCCTATCGCATAGATGAAGACTGAGGTGTAAGTGGAATCATATTCATGAGACCAAACTATTTTCCCGCTCTCAGTACTAAGACAGAGGACTCTTTCTTTTCCTTTTATTTTTGCTCTGACAAAGTTGGGATTTGTTCCGGGTTTGTTTTTTTCGGGTTCATAGGGTTCTGATTTCCTGTCCATTACAAAGACCCTATTTCCTGAGACAGAAGGTCCCGAGTATCCGCTACCGATTGGTTGGGACCAGAGGAGTTTTGGGGGGTACTTTTCAAAATTTAGATGAACCCCTGATTCATTCCAGACCGTGTCCCTAGTCGGGCCCAAATATTGGGGCCAATCATCTGCGAGCAGGCTCATAAATGGTCCAAGACCACACATGATCAAAGTATACAAAATGATACGCATTGTAGAATTCGTCTAGGGCTAGAATATGATTTATTGAGGGCTTTTAGGAAGGTTCAATTTTAGAACTTTTTCAGGGTATAGGATTCTATAAAAAGAACTTTTCTCCAGGAAATGATTTGAGATTGTGATTTCACTTTCTTGTGGTGATTCAATGAGTTCAAGCAATGACCACTGATTTCCTAGGGGAGTTGATTCTTGTAATTGGTAAAAAGCATCGGGATAAAGGTCACTAATAAGGATAGAACCTGTGCCATTATTTATTTCAATTTTAGGTTCTTTTACAGGTACTGGTATGAACGTCTTTATGGGTTCACCTAGGACTGACTCTCCCATGATTTGTATTCCTCCTATGAATGAACCTCCACCGTAGAGAGTGTCTATTGTGAAGGTGATTGAATCAGCTAATAGTGGGGAATCATCCATTCCGAAAATGGCGTAATGAGCCTCAGGTGCTGTTCCTTCTCCGCCGTCAGTGACTCTGGTTGTCTGCACAAAAGTAACAGGAGCAGTTGGTGATGCTGGCGTCTGGTAATAAAAGGTTGAGTTTCCGTCCGAGATTGAGGCTCCTCTATTTCCTAGGAAACCACCCACGTAAACGATGGCCTTGTACCCGTCAGGGAATGTGGCATTGAGCCCCATAAATGTAACCGATGTTGGTGAATTAGTTCCTGTGAAGTCATCGATGCCTGCTCTAATAGGAGTATTGTTAAATGCCAGATTACCAGTTGCCCAGTTATTAGGATGTTTAATGGAGAGACTTACACTCGTTTTTTCGCTTAGGCTGTTGGTTAGAGCGGTCGCTTGGTCTGTTTTGTGGAGATTGATCCAGCCATCTGTCACGCTACCTAATCCTTCAATGCCGAAGGTTTCGCCGTTATTTATCCTTTGAGGGTCTCCAGTGTACTCAGTGAAGTTAGTGCTGATAATCCTTTCATTGCTTCCTTCAGTGTTCTTGTCACTATAATCGAGTGCTTCGACTGTCCTGGGGCTAGTCGTTTCCTTGTGAGCATTGAACCAGTTCTCCATTATCTGGATTCTGTCTTTTTGTGGGTGTTCTTCTGGAATTTCCTCGATCGAGGAATATCCATCGACCAGATTTTCAGTTTGCTCGAGTTCTTCCATTAGATCGAAGAGCTCCAATTTTCCGTCGGCGTTGGTTCTTTTGTAGAACCACTTTCCCTGATCATCATCCATCCGGACCCCACGATAGTCACCGACGCTATAGAAATGGAAATTTCTCAAGGGATCCAATTCATCGGGTTCTTCAGAGAAGAGCAGTGGGAGAAGGCTAACCGAATCATAGTGTTGGTCCTCTTCGACTTTGCCTCCGGTCAGATCAATGACGCTAGCAATCCAATCGATTACAGAAACGAGATGTTTACATTTGGTATTGGGTGGTATGATGGATCCCTTTCTGGTTCCATCACCCCATTTCCAAATCATTGGTACCCGGTGCCCCCCTTCATAAATGGACATCTTCTTTCCGCGCAATGGACCGTTTGGGTCCTGCCCGGCAGCGATCTGAGCCTGGCCTCCGCTGATTGCACCTCCATTATCACTGGTAAAAATGATTAGTGTATTGTTTTCAATGCCAAGGTCCCTGATCTTATCTAGGAGGAGGCCCAGTTGAGCGTCCAGATCATAAACGAAATCTGCGCGAGGACCGATTTGGCTATGACCGGCAGCTTCTATTCCATTCACTGAAGGCGTTAATGGAACGTGTATCGCTGGAGTTGCATAGTACAGAAGGAAAGGGCTCTCAGGATCATTAGACATATGATCTTCCATGAATTCTTGTGCAAAGTGAGACAGGATCGGCCCATGTTCACTTGTATCGAATTCGGAGTCACCATAACCGACCTGTATCATTTCACCGTTACCGACTCTCTGACCCTTAGTGAACGAACGGAGCACCGAATCACTGGAAACATCAACTCCAGTCACCTCAGATGCAAAACTACTGATTGGGGCGTAAAGATCATTTTCAAAGTACGCGTAAAGTGGTCCCTGGATTCCGTCCGGAGTTACAAAAGTGTAATCAAAACCATGATCAAGTAACCCGTTACGGAAACGTTTACTGAAATCGATTTGATCGAGCTGATCATTGGCTTGGTCCCTGAGTATGTTTCCTGACGAATCAAAAAAGTCACCGCCAAAATGCATCTTTCCAAAGTAAGCAGTTTTGTAATCTTTCTTTTTCAAGGCTGCTCCAATCGTTTCGTGAGGATTTTCAATTCGATCATCCGTGGCATTACCAAAATGAAATGCAGATGATGCAGTCCTGTTCCACGTTCCCCATGGTCTAGAGCGTTGGGTATAATTTCCTGTCATGATACAGAACCTGTTAGGAGCACAGAGGGCCGCGGGGAGTTGCGCGTCCAAAAACATCATCCCTTGGTCGCAGAGTCTGTCCAGATTTGGGGTAGGGACTTTTGCTTTCTCTCCAGAATAATGCTCATGGTATCTTCCCGGGTCTGCCCAACCTATGTCGTCAGCAAGAAAGAAAATAATGTTCGGAAGACTTTCCCCGGCAGAATTACCCGGCAGCTTTTCTGAAATAAAAATAGATAAAAAAATGCTAAATATTAGAGTGCTTAGGCTTTTAATTGAAGGTAATCTACTGATTTTATTCACTTGGAAAAGTTAGTTCGAATTTACTGCGAAAGCTAATCTTCTTTGTTTATGGACAGTACTCAGAAAGACAAATCCAGTGAGAAAAAATATTCCGAATAGGGTAAAGCCCCGTCATCCATGTCCCTTATTTCACCGGTCTTTTGAAAACCATAATTCTCAAAAAATTGGTGAGCCCTTTTAAACCTTGTGTCTGACCAGAACTCGACGCGTTTGTATTTGTGATCTTTGGTCCATCTCACTGCCCAGTCCATTAGAGTTTTTCCTGATCCCGAACCACGCATTGATTTTTCAAGGTATAGTCTTCTGAAGGTGAGGAGACCTACTGATTGATCTTTAGGGAGTGTCGCATGGGAGCCCACGATTTTTTTCTGATCATTTTCTAATACTACAAAGTCACCACCCGATTCATGATAATGATGGCGGATATCGAGAAGATCCCCGTCGGCACCATCAGTGTACATGATTTCTCCGTACTCATCATATATTGAACTGATAAGTGCAATAATTTCTTCACTGTCGGCATTGGTTGCAGTGCGAATTTTCATGGATCAATGAGGGAAATTCTCAGTCTTATCTGTCTTCCTTTTTTTTCTCCTGCCTGATAATTGAACCGTTGATTAATGAGAACGGATTCTTCATCAAGATTGATTTCTAGTTCCTCTACGTCCTTTGGATTGATGGCCCAATCTAGGAGGTTTTCGGAACTTTCTATGTTGACCCTTATATCCTCAATGGGTTGACTTGTCATTCTGTAGCTAAGTTCCATGTATGGGCTTGATCTGATCAATGAGAGCATTTCTTTTTTTCCAAAGATGAACGGATTCGTTCCCGAGAAATATTCCAATAAATTACTTTTCTGGTCATTGTCCGGGTCCGATCCGGGTGAAGTTAATATTGTCGGCGCGTCTTTCCTGAACCGTCTTTTTGTCCATTCTCCGTAATTTTTGATTCTGGTGTCGAGTGTCAGATCCCATGGCTGGGAAAGACTCGATAGGACTTCCTGTTTTCCTGAACCATCCATATCGCCTCTGCTCACTGCCTTTGCGCCTGTTCCCCCGATCGAGTTTGTTCCGGTATCGACCCAGTAAACTTTTTTTGCATTTATGTCTAGAGTCATCCCATGAGGTGTATCTAGGCCAGTGTAAAGATCTTCAATGTCGCCACCATTTATTTGCTTGCGTTGAATCTTGTGAGTTTCTCGGTCACACCAATAAAAGTAACCACCCCCTGGATCGACTTTGACTCCCCGGGTTCGGATCAGGCCACTGACAATCTTTTCGGTATTTTCCGCATTAGGAAGAGAAGTCCGAAAAATATTACCTCCTGAAAAATCACCCCAGTAGAGTTTTTTATGAGTAAGATCAAGATCAAGGTAATAAGGGCTTTCTGTCTCGATAATAGTTTCGCGATTTTCCCCATTATAATCTGATCGTTCGATTCGATCAGTGTCTCTATCGCACCAGTAAATTTTGGATGAATCTTTATCCAGTGCAAGGTCAGCAGGAAACCGTAACCCGGTCGAAACGATTGGTTCTCTGTCGGATCCGTCCAGTTTTGCTTGGTAGATGACGTTGCCGCCATTGTCCGCATAGAATAATAAGTTACGTTTTATGTCGATTGCAATTCCCCGGACATTGGTTCCGGCAGAAGGGATCAGAGTCCTCAAGTTGGATCCGTCGAGATCCGCAATTCGGATCCGGCTTGCTCCCCGGTCACTGATGAGCATTTTTCCTGCTCGGGTATCCATGATGCCGGATGCCAAGATCCAAATCATAGCTATGCATTTAATAAAAGTCCCTCTTCTCGAGTGCATCAGTAGTATATTTATATACTCGATTAGCTCTTATGGGAAGAAATGACGTTCCTGACTTGATGAATCTTTAGTGCCGATCCAGAATTTAAATAGAATGGAAAGAGATTGGGTCATTCGTAACGCTGAATGGGAAACTGAATCTGCGCTTTTATATGAGGTGAGGAGTGCAGTTTTTGTTGAAGAGCAGGGCGTGGATGTTTCGATTGAGAGGGACGGAAAGGACGATCAATGCCATCATTCTCTGGCCCATGACAGCTCGGGAAAGGTGCTGGGAACGGGCAGGCTTTCTCCCGAAGGCAAGATAGGCCGTTTAGCTGTTTTGAAGGAGTGGAGAGGATTAGGTATAGGATCTGAAATTATGAAAAATCTTATTATGCAGTCGGAATCACTCGGGATGGTTCGAACGTATCTGCATTCACAAGTTTCGGTGACTGATTTTTATGAATCACTAGGCTATCGACAAGAAGGACCTATTTTTGAGGAGGCCTCAATACCTCATGTCGTAATGTTCAGAGAATCGGATAATGCTTGAGAGTGCCCTTCAGTTGGGGCAATCTTAATTGCCTTGCCATTAAAATCTGTCATTTTTTTAGCCGCGATTTCTTTATCTTTTCCATTGTTCGCTTTTGGGGAGGTGAGTTTTTCACGTGATGTGATGGCTGTGATATCTAAGTCCGGATGCAATGCCGGAGGATGTCATGGGAATCAGGACGGAAAGGGAGGTTTTAAATTATCGTTATGGGGTGGAAATTCGAGTCACGATCATAAGGAGATTCTATCCTCAGGTAAGAGGGTCAATCTTAAGAATCCTGAATTAAGTAAGATTCTTCTCAAGCCGACCCTACAGAGTAAGCATGAGGGAGGAAAACGTTTTGATGTGGGTTCAGATGAGTATCGCATTTTGCTAGAATGGGTCAGAGCAGGGGCGAGCACTGATTTAGAGACGAAGCCCGAGCTCGAATCTATTGAGATATCACCACCCGTTGCGATCATATCAGCTCCTGAACAAAGAATTGATATTAAGGTTAAGGCTAAGTTTTCGGATGGTAAGCAGATAGACGTGACTCGTTGGGCAGTTTTTGAAAGTTCGAATCTGATAGCTGAGGTTAATGATATTGGAAACATTGAGTTTAAGCAGCCAGGGGAAACGACTGTCTTTGTGAGGTACTTGAATGGTAGGGCATCGATGCGGGCGGCAATGATTAAATCTCAGAGTGGCTATGAATGGAATGGGCCAGGACCTAGGAACAGAGTAGACGAACATGTTTTTTCAAAATTGAAATTGTTCCGTCAGAATCCTGCAAAAGTGTCTGACGATCTGACTTTTCTTAGGCGCGTGAGTTTGGATATCACTGGTTCATTACCGGAACCAGGAACTGCTAAGTCATTTCTATTAGATGAAAGGAAAGATAAGCGGTCGCGGCTCGTCGATGAATTGCTAAAATCAAAAGAATATGCAAATTATTGGGCGCTTAAATGGGCTGATTTACTTAGGGTTGAGGAAAAGACTTTAGATCCAAAAGGAGTGAAGAAAATATACACTTGGCTATCTGAAATGATAGAACAAGGGAAGCCACTGAATCAATTTGCCCGCGACATTCTATGTGCAACTGGGAGCACTTACGAGAATCCCCCGGCAAATTTTTATAGGGCATTGAGATTTCCAGTGGACAGGGCTGAAGCAGTTGCGCAGGTCTTTATTGGAACGAGGATAAATTGCGCTAAGTGCCATGACCATCCTTTTGAAAATGTTAGGCAAGAGGACTATTATAGATTTGCCGCGATTTTTGATGCCATTGACTATGAGATCATTGAGAATAAGAAGAAGGACGGATTTGATAAGCACAGGTTCGTCGGTGAGCAGATAGTAAAGTTGGTTCCGATCAAGGACATGGATCAAAAGAAATTACTAAAAGATCCTAGGACCAAGGAACGTCCTGTTCCAGGATTTCTTGACGCCAATGCGGCCCCTCTTAAGTCATTTGATAATAGGCTCGATGAGCTTTCTTCCTGGATCACTTCTCATCCAAGATTTGCTAAGGTTCAGGCGAACCGAATCTGGTCCAACTTAATGGGTCAGCCGCTAATTGATCCTGTTGATGATGTGCGGGAGACGAACCCAGCATCGAATCCACAACTGATCGATTTCCTTGCAAATGAATTGATTAAAAGTGGTTTCAATCAGCGAGAACTAATTAAGCTTATTGCTAATTCTGCGACTTATCAGTTATCTTCTGATCCTGGGGAAGTTCTGGACGTTGGGACGGAAGAGAACTTCGCTAGGGCAAAGGTCATGCGATATCCGGCCGAAGTGGTCATCGATGCTGTTCACCAATCCATGTCCGTGAAGGCAGAATTTTCTGATACAGCCAAGAGCATTAGAGCAATCAGTATGCCTGGAGTCGAGTCTGTGCATTTGTCGAATAAACCACACCATGAGGACCGTTTCTTAAAAGTCTTTGGGAAACCAGCTCGACTCACTAATTCTGATACTGAAAGGAGTAATGACACGACTCTCGCACAGGTCTTTGAGATGACTGCGGGTGAAACGATCAATGGGATTATTGAGAAGGAAAATAATCGTATTGGTCATCTCATTGGGGAAGGGAAAGATGATCTTCAAATTATTAATGAGCTATATTGGGCAGTACTCACGAGGCCCCCTTCATCAGCAGAATGGTCGATGATGCTCAGTTACGTTAGCTTGGCGGAGAATAGAAGATCGGCGATGGAGGATGTTTCTTGGGGCCTCTTAAATGCTAAGGAATTTTTATTAAGAAAATGAAACGGTTCCACTGCAAGAGTCTCGAAAAGGTGTCAGTTTCTCGGCGCACAATGCTCAGTGCGGGAGGCATGGGAATGCTTGGTATGAATGTTCCTGATTTCTTGCGTGCTAATGAGTTGGCATCGGCACAGCCTAAGGTCATGGCACGGGCCAAGTCGGTCATTTTTCTTTTTCAGTGGGGAGGGCCGAGTCAGGTCGACATTCTCGACATGAAACCTGATTCGCCGAAAGAATACAGGTCACCACATGCACAGATAAGGACGACCTGTCCTGACATTGAAATTTGTGAGCATTTGCCAAGAATGGCTAAGCATATGGACAAATGTACCGTGGTCCGGACCCTTCACCACAAGATGAAGAATCATAATTCTGCGGGTTACTATGCCCTGACTGGTCATGCACCTCCCAGTGATGATCAGCGGCTCCGAGACCTTCCAGACCTTTACCCTGCGTACGGTTCCGTGGTCAGTAAGTTTGCGCCCAATGCAGATAATGGATTGCCTACCTTTGTTTCCTATCCTCATGTCATAGGGGACGGGTCAAGGACACCTGGGCAGCATGCAAGTTTTCTAGGTAAGAAGTATGATCCGCTCTTCATTCCTAGGGATCCGAACAAAGATAAATTCAGGCTCCCTGAATTGAGTCTTCCGGAGGGGTTGAGCCTTGACCGTATACAATCTCGGCGAGGCCTGCAAAGCCTCATTGATGAACAGTCCAGAATGCTGGAGTTTTCAGAACGGGCACGTGGTCTT
>JAAZZC010000018.1 GCA_014239335.1 Verrucomicrobiales bacterium | reverse complement strand
GAATTGGAGCATTAAGAATCGTCATTTGCGGAGGCGGCATACCTCTCTTCCAATAAGTATACAAGCTACGGCGACGGATTGACTCTCCCGAGTCTGCCTTGAAACGCTCCCCTATCATGGTAACAGATTTCCATAACCCGTCAGGCTGCGGTGGCTTAACGCTCTTCCCGTACATTGTGTTAGACAACATCCCGCTAGTGAATAGGATCTGGTCACGTATCATTTCAGCATCCATCCTATATCTAGAGCCTCGAGCCAAGAAACGATTCTCCGGATCACTCGCTAATTTTTCAGCATTCATAATGGAGGACTGCCTATAAGTTTTGGACATGACCATCTCTTTCATCAGAGCTTTAACATCCCACCCAGACTCAACAAATAATACAGCCAAATAATCAAGAAGCTCAGGATGACTAGGAATCTCACCCTGTCCGCCCAAATCTTCTGAGGTTTTCACTAATCCAACCCCAAACAATTGCTGCCAGAACCGATTGACGGCAACTCTGGCAGTTAAAGGATTTGCGCTGTCTACAAACCAATTAGCAAGATCCATCCGAGATGCAATTTCTCCTGACTTTTTCATTGAAAACAAGAATTCTGGAGTGTTCCTACTCACCAACTCACCAGGATCATCATATTGACCCCTCTTCATAATATGAGTCGGCCTCACTTCGTTCCGTTCCTTCATAACCATCGCTAAAGGAACTTTCCGATTAATTTGCTCGCGTTCTTTCTTTAATTTATTTTGCGTCGAATCCAGCTCGGTAATTTCCTCAGCCAAACTCTTCTTTTTTTCTGAATCTTTTTCAACCGCCTCCATTTTTTTTGTTACTTCCACTTTCTTTTGAATCTCTGCAATTTGACCCTCCAACTCTTTGATCTTTTCCTGCTGATCGGAGCTAAGAACAGCCACGAAAGGAGGCTGAATTCCATTCTTTAATCCCCGTTCAGTTTCAGGCTTCGCCTCTATATTGTTAAAAAAAGCAAAGAGCGAATAATAATCTTTCTGGGTCAGGGGATCATATTTGTGATCATGGCATGAAGCGCAATGAACCGTCATTCCCATGAATGCTGTTCCAACGGCAGTGACCCTATCCGTAACGTTCTTAAAGAAACTTTCTTCGGGCAATGCTGTTCCAACATCAATTATAAGGTGAAGTCTATTAAACCCAGAAGCGATAAGTTGATCAGTGCTAGGTTCAGAAAAAAGATCCCCTGCTAACTGATATCGAACAAAATTATCATATCCTAAATTTTCGTTAAATGCCCTAATGACCCAATCCCGGTACGCAATAAAGTTCCTGTAATAATCTTTATGCATTCCATTCGTGTCAGCGAACCTGACAAGGTCCAACCAGTAACGAGCCAAGTGTTCACCGTACTGGTCCTTGGACAACAATCTATCAACCATTTCCTCATAAGCCTCGGGCCTATCATCAGTAGCAAATTTTCTTAACTCGGCACGGCTAGGAGGCAGCCCAGTCAGGTCAAAACTGAGGCGCCTAATGAGAGTCCTCTTATCTGCTTCTTCGGAAGGACTCATTCTCAAAGATTCCATTTTTTTTAGCACAAATAAATCAATAGAATTACTACTCCACCCTTGTTCCTTTACCTTCGGCAAGTCAGACTTTTTAGGGCTCTCAAAGGCCCAAAATTTTTCATAAGCTGCTCCTGACTCAATCCATTTCCTTATCAATTCTTGCTCCTCTTTGGTGAGCGTTTTTTTCTTTGCCTTTGGTGGTGGCATGATTTCGTCCACGTCATCCGTTATAACTCTATGCCAGAGCTCACTTTCTTCTAGCGAACCAGGTTTCAATGCTGTCGTACCATCTATCGTACGATAAGCTCCGTCCGATCCATCAGAACGATCCAATCGAAGCTTCGACTTCCGATCATGCTCGTCTGGCCCATGACATGCAAAGCACTTATTAGAAAGGATCGGCCGTATGTCTCGATTGAAGGAAATTTCCTTTGATGAAGACTGTAAGTTCAACCCCCAAACCATCATTAAGGCAATAAAATGATTCGATGCACTCAATTTTGTTTTTATTATCATGTCCGATTAATTTCTTACCTTACAGAAAGGGACGGCTTGGGTCACGCAAAGAAATGATATGTATTAGTAAATTTTAGCTGATTTTATGTAGAAATTTTATAATTTTTGAAGGCCTACTTTCAACTAATAGAAAATTGATCACTAGTCAGTTTAATGCCTTATTGTTAATGTAGGAGTTAACAGACCTTTTATCGAATGAGTGAACTTTTTCTTCCACCTAACATTAACAGGCGAAAAGTATTGTCTACGAGCCTTGGTTGTCTTGGATTCTCCCTCACTGATTTCTTAAAATTACAAAGCCTAGCAAATTCAGACAAAACTAACGGCAGTACATCTGGTCGAGCTAAATCATGCATTATACTATTTGCCTGGGGCGGGATGAGCCATCTTGAAACTTGGGACCCTAAACCTGATGGCCCAAGTGAAACGCGTGGAACGTTTAAAACCATTCCTACCGCAACGCCTGGAACACACATCGGCGAGCACATGCCTCACCTCGCCAAACAGACCGAACGGCTTGCAATAGTCCGATCAATGCATCACGGAAGTTCTGCTCACGGCAAGGCCATGTACTGGAACTTTACTGGACATAAACCCCCCCAATCTGATACTGCCTCAAATTTACCTCCCTCCTCAAATGACTGGCCTTCATTATTGTCAGTCATATCTAAATTTAAAGATGCTCCACCAGGATTACCTTCATCAATAAGACTCCCCTATCCTCTCGTAGATAATGGAACGCTCCAAGCTGGTGAGTACGGAGGGTGGCTCGGTTCAAGCTATAACCCGATCGTCATTAGAACACCGAAGGGCAAAGAATTCGGTGGCGTTTCCCGTGATTTAGGAGCGTCTAGGATTAATCCCAAAGAAGCTATTGACCGTCAAAAACTCAGCTCGCGGCTCGGACTTTTGAGTCGCCTTGATCAATTCTCTGGGACAGGACCTGCAATACATGACATGCAGCACTTTCAGGGCCTCGCAACGGACATGCTCATGAGCCCAACGGTACGCAAAGCGTTTGATCTAGACCTTGAACCTGATTCTGTCCGTTCCAAATTCGGTGAACACATATGCGGTCAAAGCATGCTACTTGCTAGACGCCTCGTTGAAGCGCAGGTCCCCATCGTTACGGTTGCCTGTTCAGCCGGAGACTTGAATGGATCTAAGGGAGATCACTGGGACACGCACGCCGATAACTTTAACCGATTAAAAAACACTATGCTGCCTGCATTTGATAGACCAGCCGCAGCATTACTTGAAGATCTAAGTGAAAGAGGAATGCTGGATGATACGTTAGTCGTGTTTCTCACTGAATTTGGCAGGACTCCAAAAATAAACGGTAATGCAGGGCGCGACCATTATCCTAGCTGCTATTCGATTGCACTTGCAGGTGCCGGAATTCGTGGAGGTCAGGTCTATGGTAAATCCGACAGGTCAGGCTCCGAACCTTCAGAAAAGGCATGCGGCCCCGCAGATCTACATGCAACTATCTTTGAAGCCTTCGGCATCCACCATAAAACGACCATCACTGACCCACTGGGTCGTCCCTTTCCCATAAGTGATGGAACTCCTCTGCCCCTTACTTGATAGAGGCACCATCCCAAAATACTTCTCAAGGATCAGCAAGATATACTAGCTGTACTAGTCACTATCCATCTGGTTTCCAAAGTGTCGTTACGGAATAAGGGCAAATAAAAAGGATGCCCTATCAGCCGATAGAAAAAACTATCAAGCGAAAGGGCATCCAGCAGTGGGGCTATATTAAATATTTAGACGACCAATATGAATGAAAAATGAATAATTAAATTAAATTATTCAAAATTTTCGTTATTCATATCTTATCTAATTACTGAGGTATTGCTCGTAACGTAAAATAGGCTCTGAGATTACTTTTCACTGGCAAACCTGGGAAAATTTTCTGTGTTTCCTTGAACTGAATATGGTAAATCCTATCAAGACAGCGAGGAGACCCCTCGAATTCCTTTAAGGTTAATTGAATAGACTTTCTATCAGGTCCAATAGACACTTCTTCAATCTTATCTTCACGCTTATCATGCTCTGGAGAACCGTAACGACCAGTATTTGTATAAAACCAAGAATCGATCTTCACAAAACTCTTCAATTCTTCCAAATCCAAATCCTTCGTGATCGGCTGCGTTAAATTTATCATAAAACCATTCTTGGCAGCTTTTACACTATGAATATCCGATGCGATCGTTTTCTTATCATAGATTATTCTCTGTAAACTTCCTTGCTGCCCTCCAAAAGCACCCCATCCACGACCAGTTTGGCCAATTAGTAAACTTCCGTCAGGTAAGAACACGGGCCGCATAACTCCAGAAGCAAAGAACCGAGCGAAGGGAACGACGCATCCTTGATCAACTCCGCCAACCTTTTCTACGACAACTCGAAATAAATTAGACATTGTCTGATCCCCAATAAACATCTGTTCCCCGTAAGCGCCGAACTTTCCGCCAGTACTGTCCCAAGTAGGATGACCAGGAGAATTCGCTACTTTCCCATGAGGAAGCCAGACCGCTCCTTTACGAATTTTATCTTTCCATTTATCAAACTTTAGTTCGGGCGAATCCGGTTTCATCTTTCCCGGAAGAGTAACTAGCCCGGATAGATGGCCATAGAACTTGTCTTTTTCAAGAGGAACGACTTTCGAAGAGCCCACGTATTCTCCCTGATTCTCAGCGTACCAAAGGCGCCCTTTAGGATCGACTCCGATCCCAGCAGGACTCCTCAATCCATATGCATAAGGTATAAATTCACCAGAAGGTGTCACTTTGCATGCCCATCCACGATATCCTCCCATTGAGCCCATGTATGGACCCCCTGCCCTCCATGAAGTGCGTTCATTCCCTCCATGAGATAAATTTAAAGTAAAGTAGTAGTTCCCTTCATTGTCGCGAGCGGGACCATGAGCATATTCGTGATAATTTGCATGAAATCCGTAATCGTCGCAGACCGTCTCAAATCGGTCCGCCCGTCCGTCTCCATTTGTATCACTGATACGTGTGAGCTCCGGCTTCTGCATGACTACAAACTTATCCCCTTTTCCATCTTCGATTGACACGCCTAGAACTTCGTACGTGCCTTCTGCAAATAAGGACCACTTACCATTTCGAATACGCCAAATACCTGCTGACCTCGTAGCTACAACGATGGTCCCATCTTCTGCAACCGCAATTCCAGTAGGCTCAAATAACTGGTCCCTTCCATATAAGTCCTTAGGAAATCCCCAATTCTCAGATGAATATCCAGCCGGAACCTCCATCTTTTGTCTTCCCAATTTATCAGTATTTGTCTCAAGAGACTGCTCACTCCAATTCTCTTCCTTACCAATGAGGGGCCTTGCAATTAACCCTCCCGATAATTTTGCAGAAAACTTGTAGGAATTTAACTTTTCTCCAGCCTCTAAAATCCATTCATCTTTAGTCAACTTACCTCCTTCAACTTTTAGATCAGAGAGTCCCTCACTGGATAATTTGAATTTCTGATCCTCTTTTAGAGTGCCGCTAATAATGAATTCAATTCTACCTTCATCAGTAAGACCCACAGATTGGCTCATTTGGTTCTGACCAACACGGAAAATGAATACAGGCGATCCCGTAGATGAATCTATTCTGTGACCTTTAAATTCAGCATCTACTGAATCTAATAATTCAAGGAAATCACGATCTTCCCATAACCACTTTTCAATAGCCTTATGATCCATCACATCAGGTTCTTTGAATTCAAAATCAACGATGTTTCCTGATTTTGTTACCGGCTGTAAAATCCCCCCTCCTTCAACAAAAACTCTATTCCCCTGCCCCCTAGAAGATCCTGGCCTGCCCCGGCCTGAACGTTCTTGGGTAAGATTTAAAAATCCTCCGGCCCAAATATTACGTACTGATAGCACCCGAGGATCGAAGGTATAATTCATTCCATTTGAAAAACCAACGTGAAGGGCACGCCCACTAGATCCGCGAAGAGGCGCCCTAACTACTCGGGTACGGTTAGTTACCAGAATCTCGTTCGGAACATTTAATAAACTCTTTGGCTCTTCCCTCTTCTCTTGCTTAAGTTTAACAATGGAAGGCCCAGCCTGAGCCTTTGGTGAAAGAGTTCTCAGATAATGCCATATGTACTCAATGGACTGATCAGGAATCACTTCTTTCGCATACATCGGCATTATCTTGGGGAATGGTTTACCTCTAGTCGGACCAGATTCAGCAATTGCTAAAACGTCCCAAGACTTACGCACTGAAGTCATGAAGTAATTCTTATCAGCTTTTACTGTTACCTTTATTCCTGATTCAGCACTCACCACTTCACGGTTCCTTGGATTAGTATGAAAAAGACCATACAAGCTTGGGCCAGTCCTAAACGACTTGTCTCCGCTGTCAATGGCATGGCAGACCATGCAACCGTAAGTTTCAAAAGCTTTCCTCCCCTCGACCACAGCATCAATCTCTTGCTGAGAAAGAACTGGCAACGAAGTGAAAATAAAATAAACAAAAATAAAATTTTTCATAGAGTAGCAGTAAAAGAAGATTGTTAATTAAAATCAAAGAATAAGACCTCAGGCTCAGACATGCACGATCTTTTATTTAATTAACTGCCTGAGATAAACATGATCAGCACCTAAGAGACACCATATCAAAAAGGGTAAACTTACTCAAATATTTACTTTTTCTTTACTAACTTATGACCATTATCAGGCGGCATAGACAAATGCCATTTAATGACCTGATCTTTCATTGAGGAAACAATTGCAGCATTCATTTGAGCAAGGTTCTTTTTCTCTCCTCTATCATTATCTAAATTGTAGAGCTCAACTTCTGACCCATCATATTCACAGAGAAGTTTCCATTTACCCTTTCTAATTGCCAGGTCAGGCAAGTCATTGTCTCCATAAAAAGAGTCCCTGTCAGGTGGCCTCCTAAAAAATAAAGGCAACTTTCTAGACTCAGAAGATTTACCAAGCAAAACATCAGGCAAACATTCTCCATCAAATTCTATACCTTGAGGATACTTGGTGCCTGTAATTTTAAGTAAGGTAGGCACCAAATCAATAGCTGAAAAAACCGAGCTACGATTCACCTGCCTTCCTTCCTTTATAAGGCCTGGACCCCACGCCACCAAAGAAGAACGGACCCCACCCTCATACAGGTGAGTCTTATATCCACGGAAGGGACCGGACTGGCCCGCTCCCTTCTCTGGTCCATTATCGGAACACACCAAGACGAGGGTATTATTCCTGAGTTTCTCCGAACCATTAATGTAATCAAATAGCTTTCCAAGCTGCCTATCCATTTCCTGCAAAACAGAAAGATAAAGTTCTCGCTTCGTGTCTCCCCACTTATTGACTGGAGGCCAGAAAGGACTATGCACATCATCCGGCCACAAATTGACATAGAAAGGCTTTCCAGCCTCCGCTGCTTTATCGATAAAAGGCATGGCCTCATCGACGAATCCCTCGGTAATTTTCGAACGCAGCATCCATCGTACTCCATCACCTAACCGCTCAGCTTTATCCCAAATTCGCCCTGGATTTTTCTGCCCCGGCTTCAAGGTGAGGGGCAATAATTTTGGCCCCATGCCTTCAAAATTAGTTAATGATTTATCAAAACCATACTCCGTAATTTCCGGAGCATCATCTACGTCTCGTTGCCCACCCATGTGCCACTTCCCGAAGTGCCCCGTAGCATATCCTGATTTTTGGAGAGAACGGGCCAGCATCGGAGCTTTTAGGCTCAACCATTGAGACATGCCTCTATTCTGATTCTGTTTTCTATGAGCAAGATAAGAAGTGATTTTCCACCTCTGCGGGTATTGACCAGTAGAAATAGCAACTCTCGAGGGTGAGCAAATTGGAGAATTAACATAGAACTGCTCAAACCGGACACCTTCTTGAGCTAACTTATCTATATGGGGCGTCTTTGCGGATCTATTGCCGAAGCAGGAAAAGTCTCCCCACCCCATATCATCAATAAAAACAACTAATACGTTGGGTCTGGATCCTTTGGCACAAGGAACAATCAAAAAAGAAAGCAGTGCGAATAGTATGAATTTCACTAATTTATATTATCTACGTTTTTAATGTATAAATGATTGTAATTCTATATCAATAAACGATTTCCTAGCGAGGCGGGGATACGAATAGATGCTTACCCTTTCGCGCAGCAGACAAAGCTTCCAGAGTGTCTTGAGCTGAGCCAGGATCGCCCTGAGATTGCATCCACCGATCTAGTTCTTGGCTCAATTTCTGCTTTATTTCATCATATGACTTGGCCCTCGCCAAATCATTCAATTCGTATGGATCTTTCTGTGTATGGTAAAGCTGCTCAGCTGGTCTATGCATGTAGCGCTTTACTAACTCGTAAGTATTGGCATTACTCGATGCCTCTCGTATCCAAGTTGCCCAGTAAGGATTATTCAGTTCCCCTTTTCCGGTCCATCCCATGAGATGTTTCTCAATGTATATCTCCTCAGATTTAAGATTACGCAAATAGCGGAACGAACCATCACTCACGGTCCGTGACCGGATACGAAGGCCCTTCAGGTAAATTATTATGCATGCCGTACACATAGCGTCTATGTGTTCTCTTATTGCCCTTGAGGACCGGTAAAAAACTCTTCCCATCAAAGCTCTTTTTAGGCACTGCGGAACCGGTAAGATCAATCAGAGTAGGTAGAATGTCAGCATATTGAACCAGAGCACTAGTACGTTTACCTGGATCAATGACTCCCGGCCAACGAGCAACTAAAGCTGTATGCAACCCAGTATCCCAATTCGTCCACTTACAACCAGGGAACTGAGACCCTTGTTCAGACGTAAAAAGCACAAGAGTATCAGAGGCTTCACCACTCTCTTCCAAAGCATTTAAAATATCACCGACCTGCTTGTCCATGTATGTAATCTCAGCCAGGTACCTACTAAAGGCTTCGCGGGTCCTTTTTGTATCAGCAATATTTGGAGGCAATACAATCTTTTCAGGAGGATACTTTGAAGGGTCTCCCATGACCCAAGGAACGTGCGGCTCAACTAAAGCAACGACCAAACAAAAGCTCTGATTCTTATTAGCTGACATGAATCCTGAAATTCCCTCGAGGCTGTGATCACGGGTAGGGTTCCGGACACAATTTACATCAAACCCTTCGACTTTAGTGAAGGGATAAACGGACGCTGGCTTCACATGAACCTTACCCGAAAGACCAACCCTATATCCAATTTCTCTTAAGTATTGAGGAACGCTCTTAATTTTCGGTCGACTACTAGAATGATTCCAAGCACAACCATTGCTCATTGGATATTTACCCGTAAAAAGCTCGGACCTGCAAGGCTGGCACATTGCCTCAGCCAAGTACGCTTTATCAAATACTAGCCCCTCACTGGCCAACTTATTAATGTTGGGAGTCTTTGCATTCTTTCCGCCATACAATGACAAATCATTGAAGGTACAATCATCAGCCATGATAATTAACACATTCGACGCCTCAGAAGAATCCTTAGAACTGCTCTCAAATGCAATACTCAGATCGGAGAAAAAAAATAAAACCAAAGCAACAACAGCTATAATAGGAGAAAGACTCAAACTCATCAGCAAAACATTAGATTGAGAAGCAAAGTAATCAAGAAGCATGATTAATTACAAGAATAGTGAAGCCTCAAAAATTTTAATTGGTAAAGTTTCAAACTCACAGAACAATTAAATAGATCGTCCCAAAAATCTTTATTCATTAACAACTCGAACCTTGACCAAATTCACTGGGGAAGTTTCGATAATTAAAACCATGGTTAATATTTTTCTTGTAATTGGAGTCACTTTATCAGCAACTCTTTCAACTGCATTCTCTGGAGAAAAAAATTCTTCTACAGAAAATCACGCATCTCCAAAGAAAAAAATCAAAACCGGGAAAGGTCCCTTGGTTAGCCCAGAGCGTTTAAAATTTGTTTTTGCACTAAACTCTCAAACAGCAAAAACATGGATCGTTTCACAAAACGGAAACGATAAAAATCAAGGGACTAAAGAAGAACCATTCAGAACAATTTCTCGTGCCGCTCAGGCAGCTCATGCTGGTGACACTGTACTAGTTCGTTCTGGCATTTACCGGGAACGGGTAGCTCCTCCACGCAGCGGTGAACAAGGAAAACCTATCACATACCGAGCAGAAGAGCTTGGTAAGGTTTTCATTAGAGGGTCTGAAAAATGGAATCCTACTTGGAAAAGTCTCAAAGATAATGTCCACTTCGCAAAACCCGATCAGTCCATATTTAAAAGTGACGACGTTTATGTTGACCATTCAAATCCTTTTCTTGTTCCTCTCGCATCAACTCCCTACAACCGCCAGGGAAACCCTGAACATGAGCGGACCGGCAAAGGGGACCCAGAGCTAATATATAATTGTGGTCAGATGATCGTGAATGGAAAGCCATGGCAGCAGCGGCCATTTTTAAAAGAAGTAACAGAAGAAACTGAGACTTGGAACTTTGAAAGAAAAACTGGAAACATATATATAAATTTTGGAAATCTGGATCCTGCTAAGCAAATTGTAGAGGTAACAACAAGAAGGAGAATCTTTGCTCCTCACTCAATAGGCATTGGTCATATTGTCGTGGAAGGATTTGTTATGGAGCACTGTGGTAATCAGTATCCCACAAATTTTTGGAACACCCCTAAGTGGGCACAGGCAGGGGCCCTCGGACTGCGTGGAGGGCATCACTGGATCGTCAGAAATAACCTAATTCGCTACGCTGGAACTGACGGCATAGATATGGGTGCAGGCGGAGGACAAAATGAACGCAAAGTGACGAGAGTCCCGAACGCCCCCTTAGGATACAATAACCTGATCGAGAAAAACTACATTCTAGAAAATGGAGCAGGAGGGATTATTGGCGCTCAAAGCAATAATCTCATCATTCGTAACAATGTAATCATGTTTAATAATACTCTCGGATTCACGGGTAAAAAGAGATACGAACATGCTGGAATCAAAAGTCATGCCATCCGTGATGGCATGATTGAGCACAATTACGTTGCTGACAATCAGCTCAGTGAAGGAATCTGGCTTGATAACCAATTTCCTAACACACGCGTCACCCGAAACATCAGCGTAAATAACGGGTCACGAGGAATCTTTCTTGAAATGAGCGATTATAAGTTCAATGCAGCACTGATCGATCACAACATATCAGTGGGAAATCATAAAATTCAGTTCTATGTGCATGACGCGTCAGGATCTACAGCTATGCATAATTTATTTGCGAACAGCCCATCAGAAGCTCGTTACGGACAAGGAACATACATCTATCAAGTCAACGCAAGAACCAAGACAGGCTACCATTCGATCTATAATAATATATTCATTAATCATAGAGTCATGATGGATATTAATTACCCCTCCCATCGTAGTGGACCTCAGCGACTCGATCACAATATCTATGACTCAACCACTAAAGAAAGGACATTCATTATTAACAGTGCTTCGGACAAACCCTCGCCATGGGAACCGAAACAATTCTATGAAATGGTCAAAAAAGAAGTTAGTGAAGGCAACCCTATATCTCTCCACGGAGGCTCAAAAGTAGCGATGACATTAAATGAGTGGCAAAGCTTTTGGGATCATCACGGCCTAAAAAATGATCACAATAGTGTCACCAAGAAAGGAATGGAAGTCTCTTATGACCAAACAAAGCTAGAAATCAAAGTCACCCTCACATTCGATCCGACCAATATAGGATCGACCGAATACGAAAAAATTAGAACGGATTTTGAAGGCACCCCTATCCCCAAAGATGGGAATGCAATACCTGGACCATTCCAATCACTGCGGGCAGGTAAAAATATCTTTAAGGTGTGGGACGGTTTGCCATTACTTAAAAAAGGAGAATTGCCAATTATACAAAAGTAATAAGTTAAAAAAATATTTCAGCTAAAATGTATAGAACTCTTATCCGCCACTTCATTATCCTTTGCACCATATTCTTAATGGGCAAATTAGCTTGCTCCGGAGATGAATCTTTCATTCACCCCGGCCTACTTCATAATGAAACCGATATTCAGCGCATAAAAGAAGCTTTCAAAAATGAAAAAGGCACGATATTTGAAGCTTTCAAAACCTTATTGGAAAGCGATCATTCAAAGGCTGATTACAAAATGAGAGGCCCCTTCCCTGAATGGGGTCGTGCTCCAAACATTCGTACAGGAGAAGCACAGAATGATGCGAAAGCTGCCTACGAAAATGCACTGATGTGGGCCATAACAGAAAAGAAGGAACACGCAAGAAAATCAATTCAAATTATAAATGCTTGGGCCGGATCTCTTAAAAAAGTCACAGGAATTGACGGGGTATTAGCTGCAGGAATACAGGGATTCAAATTTGTCAACGCAGCAGAAATTCTCCGCTATACAGATTCAGGTTGGTCAGAAGAAAATGCTAAACGCTGCGAAAAGTGGTTCATGGATGCTTGGTATCCCACAATTGAACATTACGCCTACTTCGCTAACGGAAATTGGGAAACTGCAGCACTTCAAACGAACATGGCAATAGCAATATATTGCAGCGACAGAAAACTATTCGAAAGCACTGTCAGGTATGCCGTTAATGGTGCAGGAAATGGAAGCATTAACCACCTAATTGTTTACCCGACGGGCCAATGCCAAGAAACTACCAGAGCTCAACACTATGCACAACTCGGCTTAGGATTACTCGGAGGCGCTGCAGAAATCGCATGGAACCAAGGAGTGGACTTGTATGGGTGGAATGACAACAGAATTCTGAAAGGGTTCGAATATACTGCAAAGTATGGACTTGGAGAGGATGTGCCATATCAACATTATCTTGATCGTACCGGAAAGTACGGGCTAGGCGGACACCATAAAAATTACTCGAAAATTTCAACCGTCAGCAGGGGCAATTTTTATCCAATATTTGAAAGGACATTTAATCATTACGTGAACAGAAGAAATGTGAATGCCCCATACTCCACTAAGGTGGTCAAATTAAAAAGGCCAGAAGGGCCTAGCCGTGACTACGTGGGACTTGGCACATTAACTCACTGGAGACCACCCAATAAGAATCCCAGACCAACCAATGCTCCAGGAACACCAGCTGGCCTAGTCGCTCAAAATACAGGAAAGGGCATCCACATCAGCTGGGTCAGATCAGTCGAGCCTATAAGCTGCACGGATGCACTAAAATATACTCTAAGCCGAAAGGGTAGCTCTGAAGGAAAATTTGAAGTTATCAGCTCAAAAATTACTAAGACTCATTTCCATGATAAGTCTGTGGAAAAAGGCACCATTTATCACTATGTTGTGACGGCAACAAATGATCAAGGCACGAGCAATAGATCAGCAGAATTGGCAGCTTGCAGTGATCTGCCTGGCCCATGGTTAAGTACAGACATTGGAAAGGTCGGGATAAAAGGGTTCAGCAAATTTGATGGTTCTCGATTCTCCCTCGAAGGAGAAGGGACTGACATTGGAGGCACTAGTGATGGATTCCATTTCGCATATGCCCCGATGACTGGCGAAGGAACCATTACTGCCAGAATAGTTCGCCCAATGAGCTCCCAATGGACCAAACCCGGTATAATGATGCGTAAGACTCTTGACGCTGATTCGCCCCACGCTTCTGTACTTCTATTACCTCACTGGAAAGGCGCACTAGTTAGCAGACTTGAAAAAGGAGGCCCTACAGAAGAATCTGGAATGACCGACCTCGGTGAAAATCATATCATCAAAAAGAACAGACTGAGCACACCTTACTGGGTAAGACTGATTCGATTCAGAAACACTTTCACGGGTTACTTGTCAAGCGACGGAAATGATTGGAAACAGATAAGCTCAATAGAAATACCAATGGGTAGCACATTCTATGTGGGACTACCTGCCTGCTCTCAATTAAACAACGTCACCACTACCGTAACCTATGACAGTGTTAGCATTCCTTCATGGAGAACCTCAAATAGCGAAAAACTTATTATGTCTAGACCAGAACCTCGATGGCATAAAAAAGCATGGATCGAACGGCATCAGAAATTTAACGAAAGAGCAAGAAAAGGCAACGTTGACCTCATTATGATTGGAGATTCAATTACGCATTGGTGGGACACGGCAGGAAAAGCTGTATGGGATAAGTATTACAAGAAACGCAATGCGGTCAATCTCGCCATTAGCGGAGATCGAACAGAACATGTTTTATGGAGACTCGAAAATGGAAACATTAAAGGAATATCTCCAAAGCTTGCCACACTCATGATAGGCACAAATAACCACATGAGCAGTTCCCCCGAATTTACCGCCAATGATATTCGACTAAACGTAAAAAAGCTTCGCTCAGAACTCCCTAAGACAAAAATACTCGTTCTAGCAATATTTCCCCGAGGAGAAAATGATGATGACTCGGCCAGGCAAAAAAACATGGAAGTGAATCGACTCATCGCTAATGTCGAAGATAGAGACATGGTGCATTTCTTAAATATAAATGAAACATTTCTCAATGGCCGAAGGCTTCGAAATGATCTAATTCCTGATGGATCTCACCCCAATGAGAAAGGTTATTCGGCCTGGGCCCAAGCTCTAGAGCCTACAATTTTAGAACTCATGGGAGAGAATTAATGATTTGCTCATTAATATGGTTACCAATGATATACAACGAATGCTATTATTCGGAATAGTGTTAATCAGCGAGGATAATAATCTGAAGAAGAGTTTATAAGTTATTTAGTTCATATGAATAAATCTCATTTTGCTACCATATGTCTCGTCTCAATGGTCGGGACATCCATCCTATTAGGATGGCTCATGCAAAGCAACGCAAAGCCAATCAAGGAATCGAACACTCCTGAACCTCCTGCCAAAATTGGATACCCTTCATTAATGAGCCCGCACTCATCGCCGATGACATTGCATGAGGATCGGTTATTCGTCGCAAATACTCCCTCAGACACAATTGATATAATAAACACTAAGACTCAAAAAGTAGTTAGAAGAATAAACGTTGGCGTTGATCCGGTAAGCGTATCGGTCAGACCCGATGGAAAAGAAGTCTGGGTCGCTAATCATATTTCCGATTCTGTCAGCATCATTGATAATGATCGTGCAAGCTCTACATATCTAAAAGTCATCGCAACGGTTCAAGATTTTAACAAACAAAATAAATCCACTCTTTTCGATGAGCCAGTAGGAATCGCATTTGCCAATAATGAAAAGGCTTATATTGCACTCTCATCAGAAAATAAAATAGCAGTCATTGACATCGCAACGCGTCAGGTTAAAAAACACCTTGAAATTACTGCGCAAGACCCACGCGCAATCACAGTTCGCAATGGTCGGCTTTATGTAATCCCATTCGAATCGAATAACAAAACGCAACTCTCTGGAGGATACAAAGTTGATGGTGAATTGGTAACCTTCAATGCCCACGAACATTCCATAGCCAACAATAATGTTCTTTCACTGGGTCATGTAACTGACATTGTCAAACATCCAAGAGTTCCTGACAGAGACCTTTACGTCTTTGATATTAAAACTGATAAACTAATTACAAGTATCGATACTTTAGGCACATTACTTTATGGTCTAACGGTCGACTCAAAAGGTAATATCTTCATCGCACAAACCGATGCTCGCAATGACATCAATGGTCGATCAGGAACTAAGAAGCACAGCCTTAAAGAATTAGAGAACCGCGCATTTCTTAATCAGATCACACGAGTGCGCCTAAATGAAAATAAATCAGAAAAGCCAACATTCATTAACCTTGAGCCATTGCCTCCAAAGCATCCCGAACCAGGGCAGGCACTAGCGACTCCCTTCGCAATAGAAATCAGTGATGATGATTCGACTCTAGTCGTAACTGCCGCAGGATCTGACAAAGTCTTCACCGTCGATACAAAGAGCGGAAACATAATGGGCCGAGTCAACGTCGAATCATCGCCTCGAGGGATAGCCCTTGAACAATCCTCAAAAGGCAGACCTTCTCAAGCATGGATTCTTAATGCTGTAGCAAACTCAGTCTCACTCGTTGACGTGTCTGATCCTCGTAATCTTTCAGTGAAAGCCAAAATTACCCTAGAGGACCCCACTCATCCGGCATTTAAAAGAGGCCGCATAGCTTTCAACAAAGCATCTGCCTCAACAACAGAAACTTTTTCGTGTGCAAGTTGCCACCCAGATGGCCACACTGATCAACTCCTCTGGGTTTTAAAAACTCCAATCGTTACTGGAGGGAATCAGATCATGCCACGTTCGACCATGCCTCTCCGTGGACTAAGAGACACGGCACCTTTTCACTGGGACGGGATCCCAGGAGATCCTTATGGCGGAAATAATAGTGCTCATATTCGTAGCCGCGTAAAACCAAACAGTAAAATTAACGAACCTGAGAGTGCAACCCGACACGTCATTGATGGTAGCCTTGCTTCTACCATGATGATGGTAGGCCACAGCAAAAAGAATGATGAAGGTAAGAATGGGCTATTGAGTAAGGCCGAAAGGGACGACATGGCAAAGTTTCTCCTTAACATCACATATCCTCCTGCCCAGAGGCGCTCCTACACTAATGTCTTGTCCAAAAAAGCTGAAGAAGGATTTGAGCTTTTCCATATCAAGGGAGATGTGGGAGGAACTCCAGGCGCAAACCTTTGTGGCAATTGTCATCGGATGCCTTTCTGGGTAAGTACGAACACTCCAGGAACAGGAATGGACGCTCCGACCTGGCGTGGCGCATATGACCGTTTTTTGATCTTACCTCAGGGCCGCCTTAATATTATCGATTTTGATTTCTATCGTCGAGTAGCAGAAAGGGGCATCCCGGAGAGAAATGTTTGGCAATTTTCTTGGGGTGGCCGCCGAGCCTTTGATCCTGTCTGGGACATGGTCCTCGAAGGAAGCACCGGATTTTCTGGTTCTTTTGCGCGCCAAGTCACACTAAATAAAAGCACCGCAAAAAACCAACTAACTAAAGATTTACTAAATGCCTTAGAAAATTCATCAAATGATGGCGGGATCGTTCTTCAAGTAGATGGAGTTTTCCTTAATGAAAACCGACCAACCACTGTACAACTACAATACGATGCAATGTATGAGAGCGGCACGTACGTAGAAACACAAGGCGAACGAAGATCAATTACTCGCAAGAAATTAACTGATCTAGCATCTGAGGGTAAATTCATCGGGACCTTTACAGGGAGGCACGGTAAAAGTGCAGATTATGATAATCCTCAGCCAGCCATTTGGACCCTAGGCCCCATTCACTCGCAAAGAGGCCGACAAAATTTCCCTGTCCTTTATAAGGAAAAGAAAAGCATGACTGTTAGCGGTCGCCACATCAAAGGAGGAGCGAACCTGATTGTCGACGGCAAGAAAGTGCCCGGATCCATAAGAACCGAAAAAAATGAAACCGTTATTATCGGCCTGGTCAATTTACCAGATCCTGGAATTCACTTCTTACAGATTCAAAATCCAGGAGGATTGTTTAGCAACGATTTCATCTTCCATGTCGCCGAGGACCAAAATAAGGCAAATCAATTGCAAAACTCTATTAACCCGAATCGCTTAAGCACAGCACTTGCGGACGCAATTAAAAGAGGAGACCTTAAACAAACAAAAAAACTCATTGCAGATGGAGCCTCACTTAACGCAAGGAGAAATGATGGTAGTACTCCTCTCAGTACTGCAAGTTTCAATGGAAGACTTGAAATTGCAAAATACTTAATCCAAAAAGGAGCCCGTGTCATGCAAACTAACAGGGACGGAAACACTCCACTTCATGTTGCCGCATTCATGTGCCAAACAGAAATAACTAAATTGTTCCTGGAAAAAGGAGCCCATGTAAGAAAAAAGAATAATCGTGGAGAATCTGCGGTTGACGTCGTTTCATCGCCCTTG
>JAAZZC010000148.1 GCA_014239335.1 Verrucomicrobiales bacterium | reverse complement strand
TGAGAGGTTAGTGTCATTGAGAGTGAGTTTGAGTCTGTAGAGACCCGGTTCTGGAGCGTTAAAACTCAGTCGGTGGGTAGATTCTACCAAAGGGTTCAACTCAATGAGCGAACTGGAAATCACCTTCACAGGAAGGAGGGTGCTCTCTGATAATTTGATTAATGTGAGTTTTCCCTGGGCCCAACTCTCAATGCCATCCTTGTCTTTAGCAGATAAACAAACTTTAATTGGTTCGTTCGTTTTGTGAGTATTGCCATCTATCCAAATTTTAAGATCGATGTTGGCGATTTCTTTTTCATCATTAGTTTTTGGTTGGGGTGAAGTGACTGGTGGAACTGGAACTGGTATTGGTACTGTTTCGTCAGGATCTTTGTTTGCAGTCGGCTTGGTTGTTTCTTTGGGCCCTTGATTCTTTTGTGCCTTTGATGCTTTGTCATATAGAAGTTCGTTTAACTTTTTCCTGAGATCGGCATTTTCATTGAGTGCTTTATTAGCATTAACCAGGGCGGCAATTGCTATAAATGGTATAGCTATGATCGTTAAAACTATTAGAGCGATTATTAATTCCATGGCCTACCTTTCAGGTTGTAATTAGCATATTATCAGCATGTTAGGATGTACAGAAAATCCTACTCCACTATAATAGCTGAACACTAAAGTTTTAATAAATCGATTATTATGTATAATACATCGATGGAAATGATGTTGTAACCGGCCTTTTATTTGATCCTCAATCTGAAGAATTGATTTTTATAGTCATTTACAAGAGTGCTGTTCTGATCGCCTTGAATGATTATTGGTGATTTTATTACTTCCCATTGGGTTAAGTCTTTGGAGGTTTCCAGTACTGTTCTTGGGATTGTAGTTGGCCATGAAACTTTGATAGAGTTGGCCGTTTTACTGATTGAAATTTGGAGAGGGTTTCCCCAAATGGAGCTCACCCATTGAGGGCGATCGATGAATGGATTTCTATTGTTTTGAATTTTATATACTCTGTCGTTTCGAATTTCTTCTTCCTCACTCACGGGATCCAGCATGTGCCATATGAGTAGAGTCTTGAGGGACCCCATTTTTGAATTGCTCGAAGTTATTTCTGCAAGATCATCAGTGAGTTCCAGATCAGGTTCACCGCTCTTTCCTTCATAGCGAATGTCCATGTAGAACATGGCCCTTGCGATGTCTCCCTTGAGAGATTCAGGAGGTGACCAAGAATTATTGTCTGACGAACAGAGTATAGCCTCAGGGTGAGAAGGAAACTTATAGTATCGAGACTCTGGATCGCTTTCATCAAAGTGCTTGTTGCCCCTTGATGAATTCACATTGGAATCACATGGTCTTAATGCATGGATATCTGAGTAAGCGGGGCCTCTATTGTCGATTCCATATGAATTGGGCCAGAGGTGTTCACGGTTCCAGCCATTTGAGCAGCAATTAGATGTGGGGTCAGATTTTCTTGAGTAAATAAGAATAACGTTATTCTTATTTATAGGGTCAGCATCAATCACTGACATTGCTTCGTCCGTTGAGCTGTAACTTATAACATTGTGACCGCTTATTATCTGGTTAATCGCTTCTCTAAGAGATTTCCCGTTTTTTCCATGAGCTGAATCGTAATACCCTGCAGGCTCTTCCCCATATACTTGATGGATTATTTGAAGAAGAGTGAGTATTATATACCCATGAATTTTCATCATATGAATAATTGAAGATGATATTTATTTCGCATTAATATTTTATATAATTCAATATCACTATAGGGTATTACTATATGAAAATATCACTTCATCGCCATAGTTTTAAGGCTTCAGTTTTCGTGTCATTGTGGCTTATTGGGGTGATCTTTGTAAATTTACTTTCCATTGCTGATTCTGAAGGGAAGGGTGGAGTCGAAAAAAGGTCTTATTATTTTAAAGAGGCTGACAAAGAAATAGATTACCGGCTATACGTGCCTAGTGGGTACAGTAAGGGTAAGAAATTTCCTCTGATTGTTCTACTTCATGGGCTGGGAAGTAATCCTCAGCAGGTGATCCGTTATCAAGGCATAATACAAGAGGCAGAAAAGCGTAATTATATTGTGGTTGCTCCTTACGGATATAATGAACGGGGATGGTACGGGGCGAGAGGTAAGGGGAAGCAGGGGACAATTGAGGCGTTGCTACTTGGAGAGAACGATAAGGATCCGGAAAATATTGGCGAGTTGAGTGAGCGTGATGTGATGAATGTACTTGATATTATAAGGAAGGAATTCAGCGTGGATGATGAGAGGATTTATTTGATGGGGCATTCGATGGGTGGCGGGGGTGCTATATATCTTGGTGAGAAATACTCTTCTATATGGGCAGGGCTTGCACCCTTAGCGCCGGCGGCAATGCCTCCGGCCGTTAGTTTTGATAGCTCTATCTTAAAAAAGATGACAAAAACGCCTATTTATCTAGTTGCTGGTGAACGGGACCGCATTATCCCTGTCTTCATTGTTCGTGAATGGGCTCAGGAGATGAAGAGGCTAAAAATGGATTATATCTATGAGGAAATCGAGGGAGGTGATCATAGCGGATCCTTTGCGAATAATCCTAAAATGATTGCCAGGATATACAATTTTTTTGATAAACGGCGCAAAGGGTTGAGATCTAATAATAAGGTGTCCCCATTGAGAGTTTTTACGAATCGTACAGGAGTTAAGATAAAGGCAAGTGTTGATTCAGTTTCCGCTGGGAAAGTGACTATTGTTAGGGCTGATAACAAAAAATTTACGATTCCAATTTCTTCACTAAGTGATGAGGATGAGAAATACCTAAAAGAATGGCTGGATAGTCAGTGATCTGATCAGGGAAATTGATTCCTATGTGATTTAGTCCCGTAGCCTGTCGCTATTTCTTAAAGTATTAAGTTTTGTTGCAAGCTTCTTTGCGATTTCAGGGTGGTCTGTTAATAAATTCTTTCTTTCACCCTTATCCTTACTCAGATCATAGAGTTGAGCCTTTTTTTTAGTAGGAATGTATTTCCAATGATTATATCTTAGGGCAATCATTTTGCCTGCTTCTTCGAGTGTGTACTCGAGGCCTTTCTGGTCTTTACCTATGAACGCTTGCAAAGTGTTGCGACTGTCCGGGGCTTCATGAGGCTTAAGTTTGATATCTAAAAGATCTGCAAATGATGCGATGAAGTCAATCTGACTTATTAATGCATTTGAGACGCCTGGATTTATTTTTCTTGGCCAACGAATTATGAATGGTACTCGGGTTCCTCCTTCGTAGATTTGGTATTTTCCACCACGGTAAGGACCAGAGCCATCGTGCCCTTGGTCAGCTTCTTTGGTTGATTTCCGAACCGTGGAACCATCTTCGTAGCCGTCATCGTAAACTGGACCATTGTCACTGGATACGATTAGGATAGTGTTTTGCGTCAATCCTTCCTTTTTAAGCGCCTGGGAGATTGCTCCTACGGACCAATCGAACTGAACCATCGCATCGCCTCGCTTGCCTAATTTTGTTTTGCCTTGGAACCTAGGATGAGGAGCCCGAGGCACGTGTATGTCCTGAGATGAAAAGTAAAGAAAGAAGGGTTTTTCTTTTGATTGTTTTGACAGGTATTTCCTAGCCTGATTAACAAATTCATCTGCCATTTTCTCATCATCCCATAGGGCTGACTTTCCTCCCCACATTTTACCAATTCTGCCGATTCCATTTATGACAGTCTCACTGTGCTGATGGTCTGCCGGGTAGTAGGTTTCAGCTTCGGGATTAGTTCTTCCATAAGGATAAATGGTGCTTTTGTGGCCTTCTGGAGCTGTGCCCACAAAGAGTGGATCGTTAGGATCCAGATTAACCACACGATAATTCTCTACATAAACGCAAGGGACCCTGTCATTAGTGGAGGGTAAAAGAAACGAGTAATCAAAACCTACTTCTATGGGTCCAGGCTTTACCTCCTGGTTCCAGTTAACGGGTGTTCCCGCTTTGCCAAGCCCAAGATGCCATTTTCCAATTATAGCCGTGTTATATCCGGCCCTTTTGAATAGCTTAGGCAGTGTGATGTCGGCATCAGTAGTTGATATGCAGAGTGGCGCATTGGGTGGTAAGATTCGGACTCCTGTACGGAACCCGTAAAGTCCGGTCAGCATTGAATACCTTGACGGAGTGCAAGTCGCAGCGGTGCAATGTCCATCAGTAAAAAGCAGCCCTTCCTTGGCGATTTTATCGATGTGGGGAGTTGGTATTTTTGTGGAACCGTTAGCTCCGATATCGCCATAACCAACATCATCGCCATAGACGATAACAACATTGGGTTTTTCTGCTGCGAGTAGTGCATTGGATATCACCAATGAAGAAAGAATAATTTTTTTGAACACGGCAAATGATTGGGTTTATTTGTATTTGGAGAGCCGAAGGTCGGAATTGAACCGACGACCTATTCATTACGAATGAATTGCTCTACCCCTGAGCTACTCCGGCTTAATGTTCTGTTACGAACAGAATTGACTCTAGCGTGATGAAAGTAGCTGTCAATCCTAGGAGATCATATGCCAGATGAGCCAATCAAGAGTTTTTAATTGGCGCGCTAATGTATATTGGGGGGGCTCCTGAGTCATCAGGCAGTCCGTTCTTATTATAAAAGATCCCTTTTAAGTGAGTGGGATTCTCAGGGCCAAATTCAGAAACGTGTAGTCGGAATTCGATGGATGAGGCGGGCAATATTTTTATGGATTGTTTTTTGTCCGAATGAATGAGGCCGTCTTCACAGAAAAAATATGGAGATTTTGGCAAAAAGGGTTTTCCATTTTCTAGTGGGCTTAAAGTAAGGATTATTTTTTCCCCTTTACGAACTGCGGTTGTTTTCCATGACTTGTTCGTTTTAGCAAATGTTGACCGTGAATTATTAATTAAATTCGACCATTTGGTATTTTTATGAGGGTGGTTGTTTTTTGAAATTTGTATTGATAATTTTAGATCAGCAAATGCAGGTTGGCATACTGTTGAGCAGCACATCCAACTGGCCCGCGCTTGTATTAGGGATTTGGTGTCTGGTTCGACACTTTTAGATGCAGTGAGAGGAATGATTAGAAACACTTCCCCATGATAACCATAAGCATCATAGGGGCCCATCTTTACCGCTTCGGGTTGAGGCCATAGTATCTTTCCAACTTTAAACCCCTCTGGCAATTTCCAGTCAAGTCCAGTAGGGACTCCAACAATTCCCGGGCTCTTCCAGTAAGTGTGCCAGCCTTTGTCATGTTTGATCCTGAGTGCTATGTCGATCGTTTCGCCAGGAGCAATGGATTGCTTAGATGATACTAACTCAGTGATTAATGCGCCTTCTCTAACAGGTTTCGCAATTGAGTTCGTATAAGATAGGAGTATTAGCCCAAGAATTAATCTCATGATCGTTTAATTTAAAAATCGGCGCTCCCTGGTGTTCTTGGGAATGGAATC
Source organism: Verrucomicrobiales bacterium (assembly GCA_014239335.1). Classification (GTDB taxonomy): domain Bacteria; phylum Verrucomicrobiota; class Verrucomicrobiia; order Verrucomicrobiales; family DEV007; genus EC70. The sequence goes on along the minus strand of JAAZZC010000148.1, from coordinate 35,012 downwards.
ACGTCTCTGATATTTGCGACTCCGGTCACAAACATTAGCATCCTTTCAAAGCCTAAACCAAAACCAGAGTGAGGGACAGTCCCATATTTACGCAAGTCAGAATACCAGGAATAATCTTCTCTTGAGATGTTATGGTTTTCCATGTTCTTTATGAGGACATCAAGGCGTTCTTCGCGTTGGCTTCCCCCTATAATCTCACCTATTCCCGGCACCAATAGATCCATTGCCGCGGATGTTTTTCCGTCATCGTTCACTCTCATATAAAATGGCTTAATGGATTTAGGGTAATCGTGCACTGTTACTGGGGATTTGAAATGTTCTTCGGTCAGGAACCGCTCGTGTTCCGTTTGAAGATTCATGCCCCATTCTACAGGGTATTCGAATTTCATTTCGGCTCCCTCAAGTATTTTAACAGCTTCTGTGTAACTGATTCGTTGGAAAGCCTGACTTGAAACGGAGTGGAGCCTTTCCATTAATCCCTTATCAACAAATTTCCCAAAAAGATCGAGGTCTTCTGCGCAGTTCTCAAGAGTATCGGTTATGAGGTATTGGATCATTTCTTCAGCCAGATCCATGTCTCCTTCAAGGTTACAATATGCCATTTCCGGTTCGATCATCCAGAACTCGGAAGCATGGCGAGTGGTGTTGGAATTTTCGGCTCTGAAGGTCGGCCCGAAAGTGTAGACATTTGATAGAGCGCAAGCGAAGGTTTCGACTTCGAGCTGTCCGCTCACTGTTAGATACGTAGGTTTTCCAAAAAAATCATTTTCCTTATCAGTTTCATTTCCATCAAGTGTAGTAACTCGAAACATTTCGCCTGCTCCTTCGCAATCACTGGCTGTGATTATTGGAGTGTGCACATAAACAAATCCTTTTTCTTGAAAGAACTGGTGAATTGCATAGGCGAGTCTGGAGCGTGTTCTGAAAACGCACCCGAAGAGATTGGAGCGGGGTCTTAGGTGAGCTATTTCACGAAGGAATTCTGGAGAGTGGCCCTTTTTTTGCAGGGGATATGTATCGTCAGCAGAGCCAGTGACTTCTATTTCCAGTGCTTTAATTTCAAAGGACTGTCCTTTACCAGGCGATTCAACCAGTTGACCCTTTAATTTAACAGATGATCCTGTAGTAGCCATACTGATGGATTCTGATCCAGGAATTCCATCATCGATGATTGCCTGAATGTTAGCTAGGCAGGATCCATCATTGATGGATAGGAAAGAGAAGCCTTTAGAGTCACGGCGAGTGCGGACCCAACCGCAGATCGTGATGTCATCAATTGGTTTGTTGCTGGCAAGTGCTTCTTTGATTGTCATACGATTAGAATATAGCCTATTGAAAGCGTAGAATGTATTTTATACAATCTAGTTTTTGCTTTTGGAAGAGCTAGTATTTTTTATAATTAAGTGATCTGATGAGAATAATGAAATTAGCTGTTTTTGTTTTAGGATTGGCACTGATGAGTGAGGTGTTTGTTTTTGGAATTGAAGTGGATGGTGAACGGGATGAGGAGTATGGCGGTCCTTTGGCGGTTCAGGGAATACAGACTGGATTTGGTGACCCAGGAAGTGAACTTGATGCCGCTTATGCCATTGTATCTGAAGGAATGCTTTACTTGATGATTACGGGTAACCTGGAGCCAAATTTTAATAAGCTTGAAATATTTATTGATTCAAAGCTAGGTGGGCAAAATAAGATAGCTGCAACTCAAAATCCAAACAATGATAACTGGGCCGTAAAATTTGATGGATTCACCTTTGATTCTGGTTTTTCCGCGGACTATATGTTGATAGTACGGCATGGCCTTAGTGGTACTCAGCTAGATGTGGATTTCGCGGAATTAGGAGAAGGAGGAAAAGGATCATTAGTGGGTCGGTTCGATCCTGTTAGCTTAGGTAAGACTGGTCCATTTGATGCTTCAAATGGTCTGGTCCTTGGTTTTAATAATACAAATTCTGCCGGGATCGGATCTAATCAGGGGCAGTTAGCAAATCAAGAAGGAGCATCACTGGTTCGGACCGGATCGGAATTAGCGATTCCATTGAATTTAATAGGATCGCCCAAAGGAGAAATTAAAATATGTACAATGATAAATGGGCACGGGCACGACTATCTTTCGAATCAGTTCTTAGGTTCAATGCCTGAATGGACTAGTAATTTGGGAACTAATGGGCAAGGAGATTTTGTTCAGGACTCTTCATTAAAAGAAATAGATCTTAATAATTATGGGGGAGATCAATTTTTTGTTGTTCCTAGCCTTGCGGCACCTTTGCAGGTTATAGATTTGAGCTACGAAACTGAGTCTAAAGAGTTTTCCATCACCTGGACTTCTGATCCTGACTCGTTTTACACATTAGAGAGCTCAGTTGATTTGAGGTCCTGGCAGGAGCTCGACGATGGAATAGAATCTCAAGGAGAGGAAACTACCCATGATTTAATTTTGGCAGATAAAAATAAGAGCCGTTTTTTCAGGCTTGTTGAAGAATGACGATTAAATTTTCTTCTATTCGACCCAGGGCCTGGCCTGTTTGATGATAAATTTTCCGGTCGTCACTAATTTAAATTCTAGTTCCATGGCGAAGTTAGAATTGCCTCTATAAAGATCTTTGAAATGCGTATGAACAATATTCATGTAGTTCTTTAGTCGTAAGGCTTGATCTCGTGATAAAATTCTTTGCCCTGATTCAATTTGATTAGAATTCCTAATATATTGAATTTCGTAATTCGATTCGAATCCTAAGTTGGCGATGACATATTCTTCGGGAATAGATCCTGGATCTGGATTAGTAACTAGATTTTCCCCGACTTGAACGTTCACATAATGACCTTCCCATCCAGGGCCTGGCAAATAGATGTTCTTAGTTACGCCGACACCATTAGCAATTTCATTTTGGAAGTTTTGGTGAACGAGAATTCCCATGGCAGCCGTTAAATGATCAATTCTCCAGAATTCTCTTTCCTCAAAGGCTCGGTAGGTCCATAGCCCAGCCCATACTTGTTTTGCTGTCTTTGCGAAATGTCCTTCGTCTTTATAATGAGTATATGATTCATAAAGTCCTGCGCCGTTGAATCCTTGAAGGTCTTCATTGTTTGTACTGGAACGGGCTCTTATTGATATGTTTTCAGGGAAGGAATTCTGCAAATCTCTAAGAGCGTTTAGCATCCAATTTGGCAGGATTCCGGTATCTTTTATTTTTTTTCTGAATGCCTTCAGGCGATTTTCCCTCACGGATGGAAAGGATTGAAAGAGAGAGTCGCTTATCATTTGTTCAGCCTCGGTGTAAAAGCCGTTATGTTGCATGAAGGCGTCATAAAAGTAGAATGGGATGGCGTATCCATTAGGCGAAAGTGACGGAAGAATTTCATTTAACTCTGCAAGGTTCGTTGCCTTGGATCCAAACGCTGAAGACATAGAAAAATCGAGGTTTGAGAGTTTTGTTATCCGGTCATAACTCAGATTCCGTTTCGGAAAGCTGGTTATTGAGGGGCGTATTTTTTCAAAATAGGCTTCAGTTTCTTCCTGGCTAGCTGGACGAATATTGATCCCGTCAGGACCGATGCTTAGCCTGACGTTTTGTCCGATGAGCGGAATGATCCTTGGATCAGTAGATGCATTTTTAAGATATGCATTGGGAGTTCCATTTTGCTTAGCCTTAAGATTGATATGTGAAAGAGGAGTTTGGTTTTGTTCAGTTATAATTCCTGCGACGTGAGTTATGTCGTTAGGTATATTGCGTAGTATGACTATGTCTCTTGATGACATGGTTTGTGTTCCTGTGATGAGTCTCAGTGTCCCAAAACATTCCCCAGTATTCAAAGCGCTATAAGTTGAATTGCCGAATAATTCTTCAGAGTCTATGATGGCAACATGAGATTTTTTGTATTGATTTATTTCTGACTGGTAAAGGGTTTTCTGGGTTTCGCTTGATGGATGATATGCTATTTGCCCGTCAAGGAAGGGCATTGAAGAGACAATCATTTCAAATGAAGTCTCAACGAATCTGAAGGCGACAGGGTCTGAGGGCCAAAATTCGACAGTATAAATTCCCGTCTGTCCGGAAGGATTCATATAGTTTGGGTGATATACGATACTGCCGGCAGCGTTCCGCCGTCTTGAGTTAGTGAAATATGTGTGGCTATTAAATAATGAGTTACTACTGTATCTATTTACTGCGTCTCGGCTGAAAGTGTAATGGTACTGGTAACGGCTACTGTTTGCGAAATAGAGTTTCGGTGACGGAGTGTGTATATCATAAATAACGAATTTGACTTCGCTGATGTTTGCGGATCCTGGGAAGTTGTCTCGGTGAGAGAGAGACTCATAGGTTTGTTTGTTAGGGACATTGATCCTGCCCATGGATGCACTAATGACTGGGGCCGGATTGAGCGGATTCATTAAACCTTGTGAGTTCATTTCTGTCAGATCTGATAATCCGTCACCATCCGTATCTGTTTGTTGGAAGTTTTTGTGTATTTGAAGTCTCAGGAATCCGTTCTTTGGAATGGGTGCGGGGTCCCTTAGGGTTGCAATCTTTCCATTTCCTCGGACAATGTTGATTGCTCTTTTAATCCCTGTTAGTTCGTCATCGCGGTGCAGTACCGCGTACTCGTCTGAACTTAATGGAAAATGGAGTTGTACTAATCCGCCGGGAGAGCGTGAGGCATGTAAGATTTCATTTCCTTCTCCTTTATCTGATATAAGAAAAATTAAAGGGAAGAAGACCAATGCTTTCTTATTTATTAGTGTGGTCATCTTCATTTTCTATCCTGCCTAATCTATTTTAAATGAAAGATTAATGAATTGCTACACTAAGTACCAATTAGTCTACAAATTTGTTGAAGCCTGCGCTGAAGATCTTTTCTATCAGTTTGTCTCTCTTGTTGAAAAGCATCGCTTCAAATTGGGGGGATTTATTTATTATTGTGAGCGTATCTTTTCCTCCAATGCAAAGTGCAGTAGCTAATGAATCACTCTGAGCTCCTGAAGGTGCAATGACTGTGGCGGCATTGTTATGAATTAATCCGAGCCCACTGGTAGGATCAAGAATGTGAGAGTAACGCTGGTTTTTAATTTTGATGGTTTGTTCGGTGTTTCCTGAAGTAGACACTGCGGCATTTGTAACTCTTATGGTTATGGGCTTCACGCCCTTATCGCGGTAGGGGATTATTTGAACTTCCCAGCAGTCTTTTCCGGGAGGAGATTCGCCAGTCACGATATCCCCTCCTGCTGCTATGCTTGATGAAGGGAGGCCTTTGTTTTTTAACAGTTGTAACATTTTGTCTGCAGTATAACCTTTTGCGATTCCTCCAAAATCAAGACGTGTGAGTGGGTTAAGTTTGGTGATGTGTGCGGATTTATGGTCTATTTTTAAGTTTGAAAATCCACATGCGTTTTTTGTTGTTCTAAGTTTTTCGGATGAAGGTAATTTGTTGGTACGTTTTGATAGTCTCCACAATTTACTAAGTGATCCACAAGTCGGATCGAAACTGCCTTTTGTGCTAACACTTATTTTTCTGGATATCTTCAACAAGTCTAATAAGTAAGGGCTTGCGGCTTGAGGTCTATTGGGTTCGGATCGATTAAATTTTCCTACTTCACTGTCTGCCATATAATCGGAAAAAACGTTGTTCATTTCTTCAGCCAAAACATATGCCTGCTCAATGATGGTTGCCGTATTGCGATAAGAATACGGACTGTAGGTCACAATCCTAAAGGTTGTTCCCATACAGGCTTTAGAGAATGAATATTTCTCAATTTTATCTTCACTGGGTTTTAATCCAGTGCCGGTGCTTAATATGAGAAACAGCGTTAGAGCAATGTTATTCAAGGGTGTCATGGTTGACCCCGGTGTTCCAGATTGATTCCATCAGTTCAGCTGAAGGGACTATGAGTGGGCGCACAATTCGGAATCCTAACCATTGGGCGTCAGTCAGGTACCATATACTTTTAGGCAGTTGCGGGTCCTGTAGTTTCCATGATTTGGTGGAAGGGAATCGAGCTGAACTGCGTAATGATTCGGGAAAGTCGTTCCATGATCCTCCTCGGGCAACTCTAGGGTAAAGGTCCCTCCCTTTTGCCCATGGATTATCTAGGCTTTTGGGGTCATATCCTTCCTTTGAAAAGATATCGATTGTCCATTCTGCGACGTTACCATGCATATCGTGGATGCCCCATGGGTTTGCCTTTTTTGTGCCTATCTTTTGATATTTAAAATCTGCGTTATCAATGAACCAAGCATAGTCATTGAGTGCTTTTTCGCTGTCACCGAATGAGTATGTTGTTTTCGTTCCTGCTCGGCATGCATACTCCCATTCTGCCTCAGTGGGGAGTCGGTAAAAGTGGCCAGTTTGAGAGCTGAGCCATTTGCAATATTGGAGAGCAGCATGCTGTGTCATGCTGATGGCGGGGTAACCATCTTTACCCATTCCGAATGTCATTTCTACATAAGGCTTCGTTGGTCGGGAGATCAGATCGATGTCTGAATCATCGGGGCTTGGAAATTGCTTTGCACCGTTTTTTTTGCGCCTTCCGCCGTCGATCATGAATTTTTCATATTCGTTCCAGCTAACTTCATATTTCCCGATCCAAAAAGCGTCTATCTTAACTTCTCTTACGGGTCCTTCATGGGGTTTATGGTGCGGTTCCTTTTTAGAGGATCCCATATGAAAGGAGCCACTAGGAACGGCAACCATATGATATGTGCTTCCGGATTGCGGAATAGTTGAAGAGTAGCTCTTCATTTCTGGCTCTTCCTTCTCTTTTGAATTAGAAATGATTAGTTCTCGAATTCTCTTAGTCAAACCAATGGATTTTTGATTATTTTCTGGAGGCCATTCTGCACCAGATTTTATCCATAACTTTATTTTTTCGCGTTCCTGCTCAGTTAATTTTTGAAGTATGGGATTGATGTCCCTTTTAAAATCAATGGTCGTAGGCATTTTGAGGACAATTTCCTCAGGCCAAGTTGCTCCTTCATCAACCCAATCGCGTAGAAGTTGCTTTTGTTCTTTAGTGAGAGGTTTTTCTTTGGAAGGTGGCATCACGTCATCATCTGAATCATCCAGTTCGATGAGTTCTATGAAGATGCTTTTACTGGAGTCACCGGGGACTATGATTCCGTCCGCGATGGCTGAAGCCCTCGTCTCTAATTTATAATCAGATTTTTTATAGGCTTCGCGATGACACTTGAAGCAATGGTCTTCAAGGATAGGAAGGATTTCTTCTGAAAAATTAACTTTAGCTCCACATAATGATGCAGTGAGAATAAGAATGATTACCTGCCGAAGCATGGCTGGTTTTAGCAATGTTATTAATTTATCTAGGTGAGCTTAGTTTGACCCGGTTTAGGAATTCCCCCAGGATCAAACCCATCTTCCCACTTGAGTCCGTCAGGAGCCAAATCTTCCTTCGAATTCAAGGCGTCCTCCCACTTCACTTTTTGACCAGTGTAGGCGGCCATTCTCCCCAATATAGCAAGCATGGTGCTGTGAGCCATCCATTCGCCATCATTCTTGGCTGATCCTTTACGAATAGATTCGAACAGTTCGTTATGTTCTGTCTGGTACATATCGTTATTGAGTTCTGGGCCAGCTTTCCAATTTTCATTTCCTCTAATAATACAATTGCCTCTGACAATTAAAGCTGATCCTTTGGTCCCATTAATATAGTCATGATTTTCACCGTAGCAGTCCCTTTGCTGCCTAGAGCCTAGGTGGCAAATGACGTTATTTGGGTATTCGTAAACAACGTGGAAGTGGTCATATATGTTACCACCTTCTGATGGGATTTGTCTGCCACCTGTGGCGACTGCACTAATTGGATCAATGTCACCAGTTGCCCACCCAATCTTATCTACACTGTGAACTGCTTGTTCGACTAGGCTGTCGCCAGAGAGCCAACCAAAATTATACCAGTTCTGTACTTGCCAAGCCACGTCTCCAATCCCGTCAGGTCTGCGAGCAGCTGGTGGCATTGGTTTGACTGGGCCAGTGTAATAAGTTGCAAACATATTTGTTACTTCACCAATTGAGCCGCCGTGGATTTTTTCAAAGAGGGCGCGTCGGGCATACTGGTAACGCCAACAGAAGCCGCAGACTAAAGTTAGTTTTTTTTCTTTTGCAATCTTCGCTGACTCAATAACAGATCTAATTCCTGTAGCGTCAACGGCTACTGGCTTTTCGCAAAACACATGCTTTCCTGCTTCGACTGCTGCTCGGAGCATCATTGGTCGAAATCCTGGGGGAGTAGTCAAGATAACGACGTCCGATTCTGCGATTACTTTTTTATAAGCATTTACACCAATGAATTTTTCTGGGGAACCAACCTGATCTGGGTGGCGTTTTTTTAGATTATTGATAGCGCCGTTGGCATTTCCATCAAAGACATCTGCAACTGTAGTTAGGCTTACATCTTTGTCGGCTGAGAGCGCTTGGTTAGCGGCCCCTGTTCCTCTTCCTCCGCATCCTATTAATCCGAGTTTCAGGGGGCTCTTATTGGGGGCAGATTGAGCGATATGGGGAAAGCTTAAAGAAGCGGCTCCTGCTAAGGTACCTGCATTGCGAAAAAATTTCCTTCGTTTTAATAACGACTCATCAGAATTAAGATTTGGTATGTGCATGTGTCTGTGAAGATGTTTTTTTACTATAATAATGGGTCAGAGCACTGTTGCCACTGGATTTTATGAGGTTATTTGTTATTGGGACGGCAAGTTCTGGTTAGTTTTTTTTCTATTACGGCCTAATAATCTAGGCTTATCAGCGTTTTGAAAGAGATAAAAGAAAATAATCCAATGTCTTCAAGCCCACGGGTCATAGATCCATCAGCCGTTCTTTTGCGACGGGCACTCTCTGATTTTGAGGTCCCGCTCACAAGGTATGCGGTCAGCATACTTGGAGATATTGAACGATCTAGAGATGCAGTTCAGGACACTTTTATTAAGCTCTATGAGCAAGAGCCTAAGGCCATTGAGGATAAGCTAAAGGCGTGGCTTTTTACTGTGTGTAGGAACCGCTGCTATGATATTTTAAAGAAGGAAAAAAGAATGATGAGGTTAGAGGATGATGAGATTCAGGCGTTACCATCATTAACCGATGATCCTGCTCAATTGATGGCTAGGGAAGAGGATAGGACGAAGCTTAATTCTTATTTGAGAAAGTTGTTGTCATTGATCGAAGAGTTACCTGCAAGGCAACGTGAAGTCATGCGTTTGAAGTTTCAAGCGGATCTAAGTTATAAAGAAATCGGCGAGGCGCTAGAAATCACTATTAGCAACGTTGGGTTCATTGTGCATAGCGCTTTCAAAAAATTAAGAGAGGTGATGAACCAAGTAGAGGGATAAAGAAGGAAACAAGAAATTTTTTATAATAAGATATGAATATTGAAGACGATCCAAAATTAACGGCGTATATCCTAGATGAACTTGATAGAGATGAAGCATCGTCACTAGAGGAGCAGTTGTCTGAGTCTGAGGGATCAGATATGCTCATAAGAGGGGCGAGGGAGTATGCATCAATGATCCGAGGCGCTTATGATATGGAGCCAGAGCATCGAATGACTCCTCAACAAAGAGCAGATATTTTAAAGGATTCGGAAATAGTGGCAGTGACAGGAACTTCACCAGATAAGATTCTTTCCTTTACTGATGCATTGAAATGTTTGGATAAAAAGAAGGTTGAGACGGAGGAAAATAATATTTGGAAGAAATACTTTCCTATGATTGTTAGCTTTAGTGCTGCTGCGCTTGTTATTGGAATCGCAGTAGTTTTGTTAAAGAATGATCAAATAGGAACTGATGCAAAATCAAAAATCGCTCAAAAGCCGGTAGATCCTCTTTCAGTTACTATTCTCGATTCGGACACAGCTAATGAAAATGGCAGGGATAAGCTTAGTTGGGTTCAGCGACAAATTGGAGTCGGTCCTGTAAAATTTCCTGTTACTTATCGGTATGGGCAACCCAAACCATTAAATGACATATCTGATAGCTTGGTATTTCTTGATGGTGAGTCGTTTAGGAATCCTGCAATGGAAGGTCAGAGGTGGTCAGTATTTCCTTCGAATGTTAGTTCAAAGTCCTATGATCTTTTGCGAGAATTCATGTTGGCTGGGGATTTTCCAGATACGGAAAATGTTCACATAGGATCTTTGATTAATGCGTTTGAATATGATTATGCATACCCGAACCCAGGTGAAAGTTTTGCAGTTAATGCGGAGGTGGCTAATTGTCCCTGGGATCAAGAGCGCTGGCTCATTCATATAGGTGTTCGTGTAGCTGACATTAAAAAGCACAAAGGAAAAGACATGCAATTGGTTAGAGAAGTTCGAATGGCTGTCGAATTCAATCCTAACAAAGTTGCAGGGTACAGATTAATTGGTGAAGAGAATCCTGAAAAATCCAATGTGAATAATTCACCAAATCAAATCATTTTGGAGGGTCAAACGGTAACTGCTCTTTATGAAATTGTGCCTTTGGATGGGACTGATTTTTCTGAACCTTTGACCCAGAATGGAAATTCTGAACTCGTGTCCGTCAGAATCGATTATACTGATCCAGAGAAGAGGGGCCCTCGTTCACTCATCTCGAGCATTTCTCATAAGAGTGCAGTTTCATGGAAAGAGGTAAGTGAGGATATGCGATTTGCCACTTCAGTTGCAGGTTATGGGCTGTTATTGGAAAGTAATGGGAACGGTTCGTCAGCTACTTACGATTTAGTTCTTCAGCTAGCCAAAGATGCATTGGGGGAAGATAAAAATGGGCAGCGCTCAGAGTTTCTCGATTGGGTAAAGAAAACAAAAAAATTAAAAGAAAGAAAATAAAAAATACAGATTAGGATTCTTTGTGAATGTTTTTCTGGAATTAAGGGGTTCATCACTATAATGATTAATATAATTAACAGTTCCTTTTTAAAACCTTCTTAACTCCGCCATCATTTGATTGAATCATTTAATCATAAATCCTCTGACATCTTTATACCAGATGGGGCTCCAATAGATGACGCTTTAAATCGCACCTCTCATCTTGCTATTGGTGCTCATTCTGATGATTTGGAAATCATGGCATACCACGGAATAGTGAATTGCTTTGGATATGGAGAACAATTAGGTAAGGATTGGTTCACTGGGGTCACGGCGACAGATGGTAGAGGAAGTTCGAGGGCCGGGCTCTATTCAGAATGTAGCAATGAGGAAATGGCGAAAATTCGCAAAGAAGAGCAGAAGCAAGCCGCCGTTGTCGGTAGGTACAGTGCGATGATACAGCTGGGTTATTCCAGTGCCGAAATAATGAATGGGAAAGGCTCCATAGAGCTTAAGGAAGATCTTTCATCTATCCTTAAAGAAACGAAACCAAGGGTAGTTTATACTCATAACCCAGCGGACAAGCACGATACTCATATCGCAGTTCTCTATGCTGCAATATGTGCAATGCGTGAGCTGCCAATTGAAGAGCGGCCTGAACAAGTTTTAGGATGTGAAGTTTGGCGCGATTTAGATTGGATGCCCGATGAGGACAAAGTGGCTCTTGATGTGAGCCAAAGGGAGAACCTAGCGAATGCTTTGGTTGGAGTCTTTGATAGCCAAATTACTGGAGGTAAGCGCTATGATAGAGCCGCAGTTGGTAGACGTTATGCTAATGCAACATTTTTCTATGCTGAAGGAGAAGATAAATCAGAGCAGCTGACATTTGCAATGGACTTAACGCCAGTCGTTAATGATGAGTCTATTGATTTTATTGAATACGTTATGAATTACTTGGATAAGTTTCGTGATGATGTTCATAGTAATTTAAGTCAATACTTTTAGATTTAACTATTAGCAGTTACCTTTTCTATAGAATGGAAATTATTATTCGCCCTACGCAAGAACAATGTGCATCAATAGGGGGGCGTATAATAGCTAATCTAATAAAAAGAAAATCTGATGCAGTCCTTGGTTTAGCTACAGGAAGCACGCCAATACCTTTATATTCCGAACTTGCCAGAATGCATAAAGATGAGGAGCTTAGTTTTTCTGAGATTACTACCTTTAATCTTGATGAATACATTGGTCTTTCAGGGGATCATCCATGTTCGTATCAGTTTTTCATGAATGAAGAGCTATTTGGCAAAATTGATATAAGATCAGATTTTACTCACATTCCCAATGGTGAGGCAGAGGATATTGAAAGTGAATGCTTGGAATATGAAGATGCTATCAGATCTAGTGGTGGAATTGATTTGCAAGTCCTTGGGATTGGATCAGATGGGCACATTGGTTTTAATGAGCCGGGGTCGTCTTTAGGATCGAGGACCCGTATAAAGACTTTAACAGGTAAAACGATTGAAGATAATGCAAGATTTTTTGATAACTCAAATCAAGTCCCACGTCATTGCATTACTATGGGGGTTGGTACAATAATGGATAGCGCATCTTTGATCCTCTTTGCATTTGGGGAAGGGAAGGCAGATATTATCTCAAAAGCAGTTGAGGGCCCTGTGAGTGCAATGGTTCCAGCCAGTATTTTACAGTTACATCCGAGTGTTAAGGTGATAGTTGATGAGGCAGCGGCATCAAAGCTTGCGAACCTTGACTACTATAATGAGGTTTATGCGAATAAACCCGATTGGCAGGAATGATTTTTTTGAGCTAACACATGAAGATGTCATAGATTCTCCAGTATTTACTGTTAAATATTTTTTAACTTACTGTAATACAGGTACTTCCTAAGATTTCCTCTATTTGGCCTTTATTGGTGAACACTAATGTGCTATGTTTATGATTATAAAGATATGAATTTAAATAAATTAACAATAAAAATGCAGGAATCTTTGGCCGTCTCACAAGAAATGGCAGTCAAAGAAAAGCACCCAGAAATTAGTGATTTACACTTATTTATTGCTATTTTACAGCAATCTGAAGGCGTTGCTCGCCCAATGATTGAGGGGCTTGGTCATAATGTTACTGACTTACAAAGTGCAGCTTCAAAATCCTTATCTAGCCATGTCAAAGTGATGAGCGATTCCAGTTCCCCAGCAATGAGTGAGGGTTTACGCAAAGTAGTGCAGACAGCTGATGGAGAAAGAAATGAATTGGGGGATGATTATTTGAGTGTTGAGCATGCAATGCTAGCTATGACTTCAGTCGAAGGCCCCGTAAAAGATATTTTAGATAAGACAGGGATTAATCGTAATAATATTCTGGATGTTTTGCGTGAGGTCCGCGGTAGCCAGCGTATAACTGATGAAGATCCTGAATCTAAATATCGGACCTTAGAAAAGTACGGGCAAGATCTTACTCAATTGGCAAGGAAAGGTAAAATTGATCCTGTCATTGGCCGTGACGATGAGATCAGGAGAATAATGCAGGTACTTTCAAGAAGAACTAAGAATAATCCTGTTCTTATAGGGGAACCAGGAACTGGTAAAACGGCTATTGTTGAAGGACTCGCTCGCCGCATTGTTGCTGGTGATGTTCCGGATTCATTAAAGAATAAAAGACTCATTTCCATGGATCTTGGAGGGATGCTAGCTGGAGCTAAGTATCGGGGTGAATTTGAAGAGAGATTAAAAGCTTTTCTTAAAGAAGTTACGGAATCTGATGGAGAAGTTGTTCTTTTCATTGATGAGCTTCATACGATTGTTGGTGCAGGTGCTTCTGAGGGGGCTGTGGACGCATCTAATTTGCTAAAACCTCAGTTAGCTCGAGGCGAACTTCATGCAATTGGAGCTACGACATTAGAAGAGTATAGAGAATACATTGAAAAAGATTCAGCTTTGGAAAGACGGTTCCAACCGGTCCGGGTTGAAGAGCCAAGCGTTGAAGATGCTATTGCTATTTTAAGGGGACTCAGAGAACGGTACGAAGTTCATCATGGTGTAAGGATAAAAGATGCTGCATTAATTGCCGCTGCGACTTTATCTGACAGATATATTACACAGCGATTTTTACCAGACAAGGCCGTCGATTTAGTTGATGAGGCTGCTTCTAGGTTAAAAATAGAATTGGATTCAATGCCCATTGAGATTGATCAGTTGGAAAGGTCCATTACTCAGTTTGAAATGGAGCGGCAGGCCCTAGAAAAAGAAGATGATGAAATAAGCGTTCAAAGGTTGGCAAGCGTTGAGAGTCAGATGGCTGAAGTGAAGGAGAAGGCGTTAGCGCTAAGGTCTCAGTGGCAAAATGAGAAAAAGATTATCGATGAGTCACGTTCTCTTCAGGCGCAAATTGAAGACTTAAAGAATCAATTAGAACTTGCACAGAGAGAAGGTAATCTTTCAAGGGCAAGTGAGATTCAGTATGGCTCACTGCCTAATGCTGAATTAGAATTAGAGTCCTTCGGAAATCATCTTAATGAAATGCAGGGACAAGGCAGGAAATTACTCAAAGAGGAGGTGACTGAAGAGGACGTTGCGTCAGTAGTTGCAGCATGGACGGGAATACCCGTCAATAGGCTCAAAGAAGGAGAAAAAGAAAAACTCTTGAGTATAGAGTCTCGTCTCGGGAAAAGGGTGATCGGTCAAAAAGATGCGGTACAATCGGTTTCCAATGCCATTCGTAGAGCACGAGCAGGGCTTGGAGATGAAGGTAGGCCAATTGGTTCATTTCTCTTTCTCGGACCAACTGGCGTAGGAAAGACCGAATTAAGTAAGGCGCTAGCTGAATTCCTTTTTGACAATGAGGGAGCCATGACTCGGATCGATATGAGTGAATATATGGAGAAACACAGTGTTGCTCGATTGATAGGTGCTCCGCCAGGATATGTGGGATACGAAGAGGGTGGGCAATTGAGTGAAGTTGTTAGGAGGAATCCTTACTCGGTAGTACTTCTTGATGAGGTAGAGAAGGCACATCCCGACATTTTCAATGTACTGCTTCAAGTGCTCGATGATGGAAGGATAACGGATGGTCAGGGGAGGACAGTCGACTTCAGAAATACTGTGCTAATTATGACAAGTAACCTTGGTAGTATTGAAATACTTAATGAAGAAAATCCTGAGCAGAGAGAAGCAAAAGTGAATGAAGTTTTAAGAGAATCTTTTAGGCCTGAATTCCTAAACCGTATTGATGAGAAGATAATCTTCAATAGGCTGACAGAAGATGATTTATCTAAGATAATTAGATTGCAATTGGATCTAGTAGAAGAGCGGTTAAGCAAGCAAAATATAGGGATTGAATTCGCTAGTGAATCGGTGTCATTTCTTGTCTCAGAAGGATTTGATCCTGTTTACGGCGCTAGGCCTCTTAAGCGAGCTATCCAGAAGTATGTTTTAGATCCTATGAGCATAATTATATTAAATGGTGAAATTGAGGAGGGCGATGAAGTTCATGCTACATTAGAGGGTGATAGTCTGAAGTTTGCACAAAAACATGAAATGATGGTATAAGCCTTGTTATTAAATTTAACGATTGGATTACTGGTGTTTTTCATTTTGTCAGTCCATCATTCACTATGAATCAACCGAGACCCTATATTATTGGTGAAACGAACTGGGCGAATGTTCGTTCAGTTAAATATGAAGTTGCAGTATTACCATGGGGAGCAACCGAAGCGCATAACTACCATCTTCCGTATGAGACAGATAATATACAGTTAAATTGTTTGGCTGCAGAGTCTGCTAGAATTGCATGGCATGGCGGGGCAAAGGTAGGAGTCCTCCCATGCGTTCCATTCGGCGTGAATACAGGTCAGCTAGATATTCCGTTTTGTATTAACATGAACCCGACAACCCAAACAGCAGTTCTCGCTGACGTGATTGGGTCCTTATCGCATCAAGGAATATCCAAATTAATTGTCTTAAACGGGCACGGAGGGAATAATTTTCGACAACAATTAAGAGAACTCCAAGCTAGGTTCCCTGAAGTGTTTCTTTGTACCGTGGATTGGTTTGGAATGATCAATCCTGCAGATATATTTGATGACCCTGGCGATCATGCAGACGAAGTCGAGACAAGTCTTATGATGCATATAGCGCCCAATCTTGTTACCGGCCTCGAAGAGGCGGGCGATGGGTCAACAAATCAATCTCGGATCAAGGCTATTAGAGAAGGGTGGGCATGGGCGCAGAGGGACTGGCTCAAGGCAACCAATGATACCGGTTCTGGAGATCCTTCAAAGGCAACGGCTGATAAGGGAAAAGAATTAATCGAAACCTTATCCGAAAAATTAGCGGCATTCTATATTGAGCTTGCGGAATCGGATCTCTCAGATTTGTACGAAACAAAAAATAATTAAGAGAAGCGTTGGGATATGATCATCTCCCTCGTATCAAATGGTCAGTGTTTGTTTAGCTAGAGTTGTATCTTTTTTCCGTTCTTTTTGGCGGGGGGAATAGTCTCATTCTCAGGATTAACTTTATTTCCTGGTTTCAATTTTGGAACCCTGAGTCCAGGGCTTTCAAAATTAAATCCATCGAAACTGAGGCCTGATCCGTTGAATCGCTCAAGTTGGTTTTTTGCTCTTTGAGGTAACTTTTCTTTTTCATCATCAGTATTGGCGGGCCCTTCAAAAGTTATTATCCCATTAAGGTCTTTAATAATGACATTTGTTTTATTGCCATTCTTGCGAATTTCGATGACCCCTTGATCGTCACTGAACATCATTGTCTGACTACTAGATCCAAAAATTTCACCTTTACCAGGCAATTGATCAAAGCCTTGTAGATCAAACATCCCTTTTAAATGTTTTCTCATCTGTTCTTGGAATTCTTGGATTTGTTGTTGAACGTCCTGATCAGCATCTAAAGGAAAAATGTCAAAATTTAAGCCTTCAAGGTCGGCAAATTTTTCTTCTGTTCTCAGGTGGTCGGGCCGCTTTACGAAATTAACGTTAATGGTTTTCTTTGTTCCTCGCTGGATAACTGAAAGCTCTGCATTTGTTCCGGATTTGCGTGAGCTTATGAGTTCACTTAAATGATCGGGGGACTTAACAGGATCACCATCGATTTCGAATATGATGTCATGCTTTTTTATGCCTGATTTTTCTGCGGGGCTATCAGGAATGACCAATTTAACAGCAGCTCCGACACCTTCAGGTAAGTCTAATTGAGTTGCCACAACTGCATCAATTTTTGAAGTGGCAATACCAAGCCATGCTTTTTCAAAGTTTTCTGCCTTTGCTAAAGCGCTTAACCAAAAAATTGCAGAAAGGGTAAAGGGAATTGAGAACTTGTAAGCGATGCTCTTTTGTTTGTAGTTTTTCATGTTTATAGAATCAATTGAGTAAATTAAAAATGAATGATTTAGATTCAATCTTAATGAGTTTTTATAGGCACAAGAAACAAGCGCTGGCTCGGAACTTTCATCTCGATCGATGAGCCATCTTCTTCGTTCTCCCAAAGAAACGAATCTAGAAACTGATAGCGAACGCCGTGATAAGGTATTTTGTCCTTTGATAAAAACAATCCTTCGTCTTTTACCCCTTCAAATACGTTTTTTGCATTTGTGGGGACGAATTGATCCTTTTTTAAAGGCTTGTTTACTGAAACTTTGGATGAGGTCGTTTTATTACTGGAATTCTGATCGTTTAGTATGGCAAAAAACACACCGACACAAGCAATGAGTAGGGCTGCGACGGCAGAAATCTTCTGCATCTTTGGCAACCAAATTATTTTACGAAGGGCGGTATGCTTATTTTGAATGTGATCACTATTTTCAAATATATTTTCTATTTTTGCGCTCAGATCATCTGGTAACTTTGCGGGCTTGAGCTCATGAAGTTTTTGCTCAATTTCTTTGAGATCAGTTTTCATTTTGTTAGTTATTAATTAAAGCGCCAGTCAAATTGAATTTGGTTTAAGAATTTTTCTTAATGCATCCAAAGCGTATCTGTATCTTGATGCAGCGGTATTAGCTGGGATATTAAGATTTTCTGCTATCTCAGCGAAAGTTAGTTCGCCCCAAATCTTTAGGGTGAGTACTTCTTGAAATTTTTCAGGAATTTGTTGAAGCGCTTCTTTGATGATTTGGGCCTGCTCGGATTGTTCTAGTGATGACGTTTCAAACCAGTTCTTAACTTGATCTCTATCTCTTACAATAAAATCCGACTTTTGTTCCCTTTGAGTTCTTCTATTGGTTCGCCTTGCATGGTCAATTGCGGCGTTCCTGATAGCTGTGTATGTCAGTGCTAGTGGGGGTGGGTCAAAGTGGCCATCTATTGGGGAAGAATATGATTTCCATAAACGAAGAATTGCGTCTTGTAGCACATCTTGTGCATCCGCTTCTGATTTTGTTTTGCCTCTAGCGAATAGGAGTAAGCGAGTTCCATTTAAATGGAACCACTCCTTCCATGATTCTGCTAAAGATTCTTTTTTCATGTATAGATCTACTAAATAATGCTTAATTATATTAGCGTTACCAGTATTGCATTTTTGTTACTTATTTAGGGTCCTAGTTTGCTTGACTTTGCTTCTTAGAAAAATAATTTAAATACTTCTAAAAAATTATTAATGAATCAAGTTACACTTCTAGTTTTAGCAGCAGGCATGGGCAGTCGATACGGGGGGTTGAAGCAGTTAGATCCTGTGGGCCCGAATGGTGAGACAGTCATAGATTATTCTGTTTTTGATGCTATTAGAGCAGGGTTTAGTAAAGTTGTATTTGTGATTAGAGAGGAATTTTCTGAGGAATTTAAGACAAGCGTTGGGAGTAGATTTGTTGATAAGATTGAGGTTGGATATGCTTATCAGAACATTAATGAATTGCCTGATGAATTTAATGTTCCAGAAGAAAGAATCAAGCCATGGGGAACGGGGCATGCGATTTTGGCTGCATCTGGAGTAGTTAATGAACCCTTTGCTGTGATTAATGCTGACGATTTTTATGGTAAGGATGCCTATGCAAGGATATGCAATTATTTGACCAAAGTTGGCGATAATAATGAGAAGAACAATTATTGTATGGTGGGCTATCCTCTACGGAATACATTGTCTGAGAATGGAAGTGTATCACGAGGAGTGTGTTCTATTAATCCTTCAGGACAACTTGAATCTGTTAAGGAATTAACAAAAATTGTTAAAACTGAAGAGGGTCCAGTTAACATGAGTGAGGATGGGGGAAGTGTATTTTTGGATGGCTCTGAAATTGTCTCAATGAATATGTGGGGTTTCACTCCGGATATTTTCAACCATTTAGAGGGGTTATTCACAAATTTTTTAGAGCAAAACTTGGAAGATTTAACTTCAGAATTTTATATTCCTTTTGCTGTAGATTCTATGATTTACGCAAGAAATGCTTGCGTTGATGTGCTTCAAACTTCCAGTAATTGGTTTGGTATCACATATAAGGAGGATAAGCATTTTGTTCAGGAATCAATACAGTCATTGATTCAATTAGGGGAATATCCTTCGGAGTTGGCGTAGCACCAGCAAAGCTTATAAAAATCACAAAACCCTGATAGCCAATGGTATACGTAAATATCTCCTCACCTTTTTAAGATCGAAAATATAAAAACCATAATTTAATATTGCATATAAATATAATTACCATAATATCTATATTACCCACAAGTTGCAAGGAGTTATAAAAAATAAGCAACAATACAGAAAATGTTTAAAAAATCATTCTCGAAAGCCTTCACTTTGCTGGAATCGATGCTTGCGATCACTGTGATCTCTGGCATCGCTTCATTTGGATATGTAGGGTTTATCGAAATAAATGCTGCTACAAAGGCAACTAAACTTGAACAAGATATAGCGGTTATTAATAAAGCGCTCAGGGTATATGAAGCGCATGGTGGCGAATTGGATACAAATTTACCACCCAACGAAATTATCAAAAAATTAAAAACCGTCGCCTCTGAAAACACTCATAGGGAAATCATAGGCCTTAGAGAATCAATGATAGACTCTCGATTGGAGCTTGTTATGCAGTCCAAGGCTGAAGCTTCAACCAGAAAGCCAAGAGCCTTATGGGATCTGAAGACTAAAAGGTTCATTGTCGCGAGGAGTGGAGATTTAGGGATTGAATCTTTCCGCATGAATGAAGCCTTGGGAAGGAGCCCTTCTCTAGTGGAGGATCGTGCGTCTACGCTAAAGCTTGCTAAAAAAAGTAACTGGGTTTGGGATTATGATGATAAGAATTTAATTAAGAGCGAATTGGTGATCCCTATTAATTTAGATCAAGGAGGATCCCTTTCCTTAGCTTCATCTGACCATTACACGGGTCCTCTTAATCTTAACTCCCCGTCATTTTCATCGGCTGGGGGCAATTACGATCTTCATAAATTTGAAGCTTTCAGGATTTCGCTTAGCAATCCAAATCCAGAAGGCTCTTCACGAATATTTTATAGTTTGGATGGTAATAATTGGAGTCTTTATTCTGGTCAAAATTTTGAAATCAATCCTGGCGACAGGGTTGCTGCGATGGCGGCTAGCCTTGAGCCTGGTTCATGGGCTGACAGTGGGGTGATTCTTAATGCTTATAATGCGGATCCAGTTCAACTAGAGATTGGATTGAGTGCCTTTCATAATCCTATAAATTATGAACAATTGGGTGGAAAAATGGCCTCTTCTGTGAATAATGCTTTTGCAGAATCTCCGGTTCTCGTGTCATTGTTGAATTCTGAGAACATACCTAACAGGTACCAAAACTCTGATCATTTTAAAATTGCATGGTCATTTGATGGATCAGATCCGGTAGCAATAACAGATAATATTGAGCAACGGTTTTCTGGTGGATTTGCCGGAACTGAATTGGGTTATACGCTAGATGATTGGGGGAAAAGAGGTGAATTTGAAGTTAAAGTTGTGGCTAAATCTCTCAATTCAGGAATACTTACTGATTCGCCTATTTCTGAAATTTCAATTGGAATAGATAAAATTAGGCTTGGACCTCCGATAGGTAATGTGAATGAAAGTGGGGGCCTTGTAGGAGATCAGAAAATTACGATGTCTCCATTGGTAGGTAGAGGATCTTTGCCTAAAGGTTGGAGGATTTATTACACTTCAGATGGGACGGACCCTGGTCATGACAGTTTGGGAGAACCTATTCGAGGAACGTTGTATTCTGGCCCAATAGATCCATTCAAGGGGTCGAGTGATGTCATTAAAATTAATGCGCGAGTATATGGGCCAGAAGGTTATGCTCATTGGTTTAATCCTAGTTCGCCTTATAGTTTCGCGTTAAATCGGTGGCATGTTCCTGAGTGGGAAGGTTATTTGGGCGGGATTTTTCATAAGAGCACCCACGCTACTTTCCATAATATAAGACAGCACAGAGGTGAAGGTGGATTAGATCTAAATTTTGATCCTCGGTTAGGGCTTAATGGGCCAGGGAAGGCTATTGCGATTCAGCCTAATGGGAAAGCCATTGCTGGGGGGCAGTTTACTTTGGTTAACGGTCTTTCTCGAAATCGAATCGTCCGCTTTAATTTGGATGGTTCAGTGGATAAGAGTTTTGATCCTGGAGAAGGGTTTGATAATGAAGTGTTAGCTTTATTGATTCAGCCTGACGGAAAAATTGTTGTTGGTGGTAAATTTAAGAAATATAACAATAAATGGAGGATGGGAATCGCTCGTCTCAATTCTGATGGTACTTTAGATGATTCATTCCAGGTAGGAAGAGGAGTTCATAGCGACCAGAACGGATGGGTGCATTCTTTGGCTATACAGAATCAGAATATGATTTCTGGAGGTGAAGGTAATTATAAAATAATAGTCGCTGGTTGTTTCACGCGTTATAATTTTGTGCCAGCGTATAGTCTTGCTAGGATTCATTCCAATGGCAAACTTGACATGTCCTTTGATACTTCGAAGGGAGTTCAAGGAATCGTTAATAGTGTATGTACTGACGAGGATGGGGACATAGTGATAGGTGGTTTTTTTGATAAATATGATGGTGTATCTCGCAATAATGTTGCTCGGGTAAAAGGCGAATCAGGGAGGAATGATTCTTTATTCAATCCTGGGGATGGAGCGAATGATCCAGTATATACAGTTAATGTTTATGAGGGGGGTAAGCTTTTTATTGGAGGATCATTTGATGAATTCGATGGCAATGAAGTTGCAAGTGTGGCCAGATTAAATTCAGATGGCTCTCATGACTCTTCATTTCATCTTTCTGAACAATCAGGGATCGATTCTTGGACAGTGTACTCCTCACATGTGACGCAAGATGACAAGGTGTTTGTTGGTGGTAAGTTTCATGCAATAACTGATGGTTACTCTCCAAAGGGATCTTTCATTAGGCTTGATACTCATGGATCAATTGATTCCAGTTATTCGCCGGGGAAACTTCCAATTGATGCTTCAGTTTTCGCAATATCTGCAAAGTCAGAGGGTGAAGCTATAATTACGGGAGATTTCCCAGAAACTTATGTTAAGACGACAGAAAATATAGCGCGTATAAATACTGAGACAGGTCAGATCGATGATTCTTTTAGAGTTGGGGCTGGTGCTAATGGAGAGGTTAAGGCATTAATCAAGCTGTCCGATGGAAACTTGTTAGTTGGGGGCGAATTCACTAGGATAAATGGTGTCGCTAGATTAGGCCTAGCAAAGTTGAATGCCGATGGCGAAGTCCTTGAGTTTTCTTCACAAGTTGAAGGCGGTTCTATTTATTCTATCGTCGAACGGTCTGATGGAAAAATAGTAATTGGGGGAAGTTTCCAGAGTGTTGGAGGTAATCCTTCTTTGAAAAGAATTGCTAGGTTGAATCCAGATGGGAGCGTTGATGCTTCATTTGACCCACCAGGAAAGACGACCAGGACATGGGTGCAGACTCATCCTTGGAAGACCTGGGTCGGGGAGTGGCGAGTTGCTTCTACTGGTGGATTTGATGGAACGGTTCGCTCAGTTTCTCTTCTTGAAGGAGATGAGATTCTTGCTGTAGGTGAATTTAATCATTATGGAGAACAGTTCCAACCTCGGTTGGCATTGCTTGACTCTGATGCAGGAATTAATGAAAAATTCTCCGCATTCACGGGATACGTTTCTTCATCCGGTTCAATTCACCAAGCATTAGTTTTGAATGATGGGAGAATCCTCCTTGTGGGTAATTTTACTGGTAAACTTAAGTGTTTATTAAAGGATGGATCTCTGGACTCAAGTTTTGTTCCTGAGAATATCAATGGAGAGATAAGGAGCGCAGTTATTCAAAAGGATGGAAGAATACTAATAGGTGGCAATTTTACCAAAGTTGGTAGTAAAGAAATGAATAGAGTTGCTGTTCTTAACCGGAACGGTTCGCTTTATAATGCTTTTGATCCAGATGCTGGTGCAGACGGCCCAGTGACTGAAGTTTTATCACTACGTGATGGGGGAAGTGTCGTATTAGGAGCTTTCAGGAAATTTGGATCTCAGGAGCGTGTCGGGATAGTTAGGCTAATGAAAGATGGCTCTATATTTTCTGGCCATGAGAATAATGATTTAGAAATCACTTCGATTAATTCAACAAGGTAAAGATAAATGATAAATGAGAGTGAGTGTTTTTTTCGGATGGCGCTACCTCTAAAACCCAAAAATAACCACGCAAATGGAAGGAGTAACAGACAAATGTCCGTTAGGACAAAGGCTAATTGAGTTGGCTGAAGGAGAGGGGATCTCAGATTTTTACATTACTCCTTGGGAGCCTCTTGTTTATAGGCAAAATGGGGAATTACTATTTGATCATTTTATCTATCAACCTGATCAAGAAAGCCCAGTAATTCCAGGTTGTTCAGATTATGCGCTAATGATAGGTAATTGTCGTTTTCGTGTTAATAAAATGGTAAGTAGAGGGCGATATCGCTGGGTGCTTCGGCTCTTACCCACAGAAATACCTTCATGTGATGATATTAGAGTTCCGAATGCAGCGGTAAAAGCATTTTTGCAGGCTAAGAATGGACTCTTTTTAATTTGTGGCGCAACAGGTTCAGGAAAAACCACCACGATCGCGTCCTTAAATTTACATAGAGCCCTTCGCCGACGTGAACATTTCATTACTTTCGAGGATCCCATCGAATATATTTATCCGACTAAGAGCATTCCTTCATTGATTTCACAAAGAGAAATTGGGGAAGATGATGAGGATTTTGCGGAAGCTCTAAGAGGGTCGTTAAGGCAGGCTCCTGACGTAATAATGGTTGGAGAGATTCGTGATGGGGAGACTGCAGAGATTGCTTTACAGGCTGCTGAAACTGGTCACGTAGTAGTGGCGACGCTCCACACTTCAAGTGCAGCTCAGACAGTTCAGCGGTTTTTGAAATTGATACCCTCAGAAAGGGTAGAAAGTGCCCAGAGTACTTTGGCTGATATTTTACGAATGATTCTTTGTCAGAGGTTAATGTTTGATGAAGAAAAGGGAAAGAGGTTTGCCACACACGAAATGCTCCTTCAATACGATTCGGTATCTAATCTAATTCGTAGAGGAGAGTATAAGAAGTTAGATCAGGAGCTTGAGACGGGAGCAAAGCGAGGGATGTGTAGTTTTGAAACAAGTCTAAGTGATCGTCTTACAGAAGGGTGGAGGCCTACATTTAAGGAGCCCACAGGGTTTAGTTCTGATGAAGTAAATGAATTTCTTCATTATGAAGAAGAAATAGGATTGGAGATGACAAAATGAAATTATCAGACATTACAAACGTACTTAGCTTTGCAGCTTTCCGGCCTGATTCAGATGACAGTTCCTGCATCTGGAGAAAAAGATTTCCTAATAAGAAGACGCTACTATTGAATTTCAGTAAGGAAGCAGTGAGTTGGAGGAGCGTTAGCAAGGAGGGAATTCTGGGAGAAGAAAATTCTATTGCTGGCCCTGTTAAGGAAGTTGTTCATGACATGAGTGAAGATTGGCTGGATCTAACTGATGGTGGCTGGTGTGCTGTATCTATTAATCATAGGTTTGTGATCAGTCTTGAAACAAATTTAACGAGAAAAAATGGTGCAAGTGAGCTTATTAGAACCAATTCTAAAGCGGTCCTGGGATCTAAATCTGAGCGAGGTAAACGATATGCGTTAAAACATAATGATGAATCTAATTCGAGTATACTCTTAGCGGTAGATGAAGATTATATAAAAGAAATAGAAACTCTTTTTAAGAGTTCCGGATTAAAAATCGGGAGGATTTGTTGTGGGATTTATGGTATGCTCTCCGAATCCCTTGATCAAATATCTGCAGCTCAAAAAGATTATAATGAAAATGGGGCCGAACCTCTAGGTGACATCATTTTAGTTGCTTGCTGTGAAGGTTCAGTATGCATTCTGAAAAGCGATCAAGAAAAGTGGATTGAGCTACGTTCAAGAAACAGTCTTTATACGCAGAAAGACATGAAGCCTTTAAGGAAGATTATGGCTCCTATACTAGAAGGTCTTGGTTCGAATGCGCAGATAGTTCTATCTGCTGATGAGACTGTTGAAGGTATTAGCCAAATGTTTGGTGAGCTTGCTCCGAACGTAAGAATAAATGATATGAGCGATTCATACGGTTTGTGGAACTTGCTTAAAAACAAATAGACAATGAGTATGAGCACCAAACCTTTTCATGACATAAAGACTGAGAGGCAGGATATAACAAAGCCGTTGCCTAGGATTCTTATTCTAGTTCCTGTAATCTTTTGTATTTCTTGTGTGGCGGCAATTGCATTAAATCTTTTATTTTTCTTTAAGATAAAAGAATCAGAAACTGCCAAGATTGAGTGGCAGGGGAAAATTGAAAAAGAGGTTTCACGGAAGTCGGAAACTGAGAAGTATATCGAATTAATCAAAGACGAGGATCGTCGCGCAAAGGACGTGTATGATTGGGTGGAGGGATCTAGGCAGCTTCAGCCTCTAGCAGTTGGAGTAGCCCGCAGCATGGGTGTCAAGAGTTCTATTGAGGAATTGTCTCTAGTTAGGGATCTGGAAAACCCTCATCAGATTAGAATTGGATTAGATTTTGTTAATGGGGGGCAGAAGCAATTGGATTCAACGTTATCGGCAATTAATGAGCTTGGGTACCGTGCTTATTCAGCGAATCAAACCTCGGGGCAAGGGGGTCAAGTTGATTACCAGGCAACTTTAATTTGGCAAAAAGTTGGCAACAACAATTTAAGTTTGAACAATAATGAATAACAAACATTTTGGCTGCTTGGCTCTCGGGCTATTTATTATATTAATGTGGCATTGCACAAATGCTTCATACAAGAAGTTGCGGTTAGCCCGGGACGCAGAGGCAATGTCCAGATCGGCATTTGATGGTGCTGTTTTTGCACGTAGTGCGGAGCAACGGAAAATGGTTATTCTAAAGAAAAACACTATAGATTCTAGAGAATATTTAAATCAATGGGAGCCTTATATTAAGCAGGCAAAAAATGCACAGTTCGGAGAGGCATTAATTAGTCTTCGCATAAAGCAAGCCGGGATCATTACTTTATCACAGGTCTATGAAACGGTAGATTTTGTGAAGGGCGGTACTATTCCTAAAACATTAAATGCGAAGTTGGTTTTCGAAGATGATTACGTTAAGACATTGAATTGGTTGGCGGATCTTGAGAGTAGCTTGCCAGCTATACGTGTATCTAATTGCAAGTTGTCAAAGGGGCAGTCGGGGAATGATATAAAAATGGAGCTATCACTTGATATTCCAATAATCAATTCAGAGAACGGAAAAGATTCTCAAGCATAGAAGAAATAAGTATGAGAGCATTCAAATTAACTGCAGCATTTCTAATTATTTTTCTTTCTCGAACAGTCATGGCTGATATTCCGCCCGTCGATCTTTTGTCTTCTGGTGGTATATCTAAAAGCGCAGAGGGGTTTGGAGTTTTACCCAACAAAAAGAAAGAGTCTCTCAAAGGATATTTACTCGTATCAAAAGAACGGAATCCTTTTGCTATAAGGGCAAAGGAAGAGCAGATAATTTCTGGCGCTGACTCACAGACTGAAGAGGCTAAGATTCGATCTGTCTTGGAAAAATTGCATGTGAGTGGCGTGGCTAAAGGCGTTCATGGCTATAAGGTACAATTGGGAGGAGTTATTCTTGTTGAGGGTAAAAAAATCCCAAAGCTCATCAATGAACAGACTGACGATTTAATAGTTACAAAGATAACGCCTTCTATGATTGAAATTACCTGGGTAGGTGACGAAGAGGCTGATAAACCTAGGCAATTAACAATTGCCGTAGATCTTGAACCCAAGGTCGGCATCGTTTTGCCAATCCCTTCAAACAATAATTCGTCGAGTTCCTCTCAGCTTGTCTACCTGAATGGGGAAGATCCGGAAACTGATTAATGAAGTCATCCCTTCACAGAGTAAGACAATTGTCTTCATTGCCTAGTGATTTTGGTTTTTCGCTAGTGGAGGTTATGATTGCTTCTGCAATTGCGGCATCAGTCTTAACTGGTGCGGCTCTTGCATTTAATGCAATCGGAATGAATCAGCGTAAGGTTTCTACCGTTGTATCTATAGAAATTGGTCAATCATCAGCAAGAAGTTATTACGACATTAGTGGTAGTACTGTAAATACATATAAGGCTCCAAGTTATGGGCGTGCAGCTAGGGCAGATCGTGTTCGTAGCCGATTCTGGGATGATGTCTCTCATGCCTCTGCTGTATTTTGTCTTGCTAGGGATGGATTGAATTCATTTCGTCCTGTATATATCCCTTTGGACCGTGAGATTGATGGAAGATCTTTGGATTCTCCTGAATCATTCAGATTGCATCTTGCTAAAGTGATGAGTCAAAGCTCATCAGTATATAAGTCATGGAGAGGAAGCTCTTCATTTAATAATGGCTCCATTTTTATTTTACAGCCAAGCGGATTTCCAGATGTTCTTGCCGTTAGGGCTATTTATGACATCGATATACAAAGCACAGCCAAGCCACTAGGCACCTACGCAAGCGTAAAACGCTATTCCTGGAATGTGCTAACCGATTATTATGATATTTTTTATCCTGATGATGAGAAGGGAGTTCCATTCCAACCGTTGTTTGTTTTTCATGAGAAGCGAACAAGGCTAATACATAATGAAGGCCCAATGGACGATTTTAAAACGGCGTCTGATATGCCTTTTTATTTTATTTGGTGGCCTGATCCTGCCGCTTCAAGTCTAAGCAGACTGAAATCGATATCTGCATTTTCTTTTGATAGTAGTCTTGAATTTGGATCACTCAATCCTTTGCCTTCATATTCAGATATGGCAGGAAGAACGAATTATTTTTTTACGGTACCTTTGTATCCTTCAATGTAAATGCTGCTAAATGAACTATAATATCATAGGACTTAGGCCATTAGAGGCTGGAAGTACAATTCTTATGAGCCTCGTGGTCATGACAGTGGGCACGGTAGGTTTGGCTTCTTGGATCTCCTTGTTATCTGCTCGTTCTTCTCATATTAATAATAAGGAAAATGTACTTTCACACCGGATAGCGGAATTAAATTCACGATCAGTAGCAAGGGAGTCATTATATAGTAGAGCTTTGACCATTAGGCAGAGTGCTCCACGATTGATCTCTATGCCGAATTCCGATAGCCGGACAATTATACCTGCTATTAAAGAGTCTGCTTTTTCTTCGGCCATAACGACTAACCGTATTGTATCTGTGGGTCAGGGCAATGGTCATGGATTCCAAGTTGAGGTCCCTGTTTCAATGAATGTTGAAAGGGAAGTGAAAGCAGCTAATGCGGCGGAATTGCCCTCATCTACTTATTTGCGTAATTACCTTCTCAGAAGCCGATCAGCTCAATTGTCTGGTGATTTAATTGTCATGCACAGGCCCGAATCAAATACAGAGAAGAGTCAGCGACTTTCAGGTAATATAAAAGTTTATGGGAATACATTAATTTGGGATCCAAAAAATATTTCCATCGGTGATTCATTAAGAACATCTACTTACATGTTTCCAACCATTAATGGATTTGATAGAGCCAAACCGATTAGAGATTTGGGTGGGCATTATTTCCCTCCTTCAAATTTTGCGATGCTGGCGTTAACCAGTGGCAGTGTGGTCTCGGGAACTGCCTTCTCAGGGAAAATAAATATTATTGATCCTCGTCCTACAACGTCCTATTCAATGAAAGAATCGATAAGAAAAATTGGATATACAAGAGTAAAGGGAAATGTCATTCATAATAATGGGCGTGGAGTTACTAGCGATGGGCAGGGCAAGATTGAAATAGAATTAGGTTCTTCATTTCTTCCTAATATCCATATCGAAGATAATGTGACTGAGGTGCACTTCCATGGTCAGTCTAATTTTGTTTTTAGTCATGCTAGTCTACTTCCTGCCGTAGCTATTATAATTACACAGTCATCTAAATCGATGTTAGATCTCAGTAGAATATTTTTTCATGGTAAGAGTAATCGGAGACTAGTTGTTGCAGTAAAAAAGAATTTTCAATCTAGTCCCTACGATGTTCAATATGCCTTCACTAAAGCGTCCATCAATCCGCTGTGGAGAATGATCCTAATTGCAGAGAATACCCCCTTCAAAATTCTTGAAGAACAGAATCCAAACGGGCAGGTGACAATAAAGGGAGGTATTGCAACGGATCAATCATTTGAATGGTCTGAAAATAGAAATAAAAAACTCAATGTCACACGTGAGACTGCTCCTAAATTTTTAGAATACTTGGCCCCACGTTCAGTATGGATTGAAAGTTATCCTAATACAAATTAATGAAATCTTCTTTGCAACCAGCCACCCTATCAGAAAGAGCATATAGTCTCATTGAAGTTCTTGCTGCAAGTGGCATTATTGTTATTGCATTGGGTGCAGCGGTTTCTCTCGGAATTGCGACCGTATCACAAGAGGAATCTGGGAATCGAATTGCCAGGGGTTTGTCTATACAAGAGAACGCAGCAAGGCTATTTAGATTAGGGCTCAGCTCTGAGGAAATTATTCGATTGATCCCATCAGACCCTTGCGTTGAAGAATTATCAATTTCAACCCCATATTCAGTAATGGTTGGATCTGTTTCTGTTACAGCATCAGATATTGATTTAACTGTAATCACAAATCCCTCTAAAGTGCGATGGATCTCAGGAGTATCGGATAATAATAAGATGGAAGGTGATGCAAGGAGGGCTTTGCCAAGACTTACAGTATATCGACCATATACTCGAACTGGAAATTAATAGAAATCTAATTGAAGGGTTATGCTTAAGAAAGTTGCATTAGCGAACACAAATACTGGGAGGACCAGTCTGTTGATAGTTGATACGGATACTGATGAAAAGGCAGTCTCAGGTGCGGGTAAAGCCGCTAATGAACTTGCAAAAGTATCAAGTATTTGTGGATTAGATGAATACGTTCATCGGCTCACGGGTAAAAAAGGTAATGTAGAAGACCGTGCAGCTTTATTTACGGGTGTTTCTCGTTGCCTTGAGCGTAATATTTCGACTGTAAAAAGTTTTGAATTGCAGGCGAACAGGGTTAAGTCACCACGCTATAGAGGAATCATAGCGGAAGTAGCACATCAAATCTCTATTGGGGATAAGATAAGTGATGCGATGAGACTATTCCCAGATGAATTTGGTCCAGAAATAATTGCTTTAATTCAAGCGGGGGAGGAGTCTGGAAGGTTGCCTGAAATTTTCGCTGAGATTGGAAAGTCTTCAAAGAAAACATTGCGCATTATTAAGAAGTTGAAGAAAGGAATGATCTACCCTGGAATTGTCATAACGATGGGTGTCGGTGTTGTTATTACAATGAGTTACACCTTGGTCCCAGCAGTTTCTAAGCTTTATGGGGACCTTGGAGCTGATCTTCCTGGTGCAACTATTATGATGATGAAGCTTTCGGATATGCTTATCAACAAACCTTACTTATTAATGTTACCAGTAGCTATACTCGTGATGATTATTAAGTCTTGGGCTAAGATTATGAAGAATCCGTCCATTCAAAAAATCTTTGCCCATACACCCGCAGTAGGCGGGATCGTTCGTAAATCATCAGCGGCAGTCACTTTTCGTTGTCTTTCTTTGTTACTGGAATCTGGTGTGAGAATCAGTAAGAGCCTCAAGATAACAGCTGATAGTGCTCCTCATATTTATCACAAGGAATTTTTTGGTAGAGTATGTGAGCACATTCGTGAAGGTCTTGGATTGTCAGAAAGCTTTCTGATGGAATCTCACTGGTTGGGCGATGACGGGCGGAACGTTTGTGGAGTAATGGAAATTGCTTCTGAGACTGGTTCGGCAACTGAAATGCTCGATGAAATTGCGGATGATTATGAAGAAGAGCTAGACACGATTGCTAATCAAATTGATAAGGTTTTAGAGCCGGTGACCATAGTTATTTTAGGTGCGCTTGTTGGTTTCCTTATCTATGCAATATATTCGCCTATATTTAATCTGGGGCAGCACATGTTGCCTAGCTCGAGTAATGATGGGGCTCCACCAGCCAAAGTGCAGGTCCATCATTAAGATGGTCCACAATTGAGCTGAAATTGGCTTAATACATAATGAAAACTTGGCTTTAGGATTTAAGGTTAATTATAAATAATTACTTAGGTCATATTAATAATAACCATCGCTAAATATAAAAACCATAAAAACAATAAATAAAGTTGATAATTATTAATTATTGCCATAACTTCCATAAGGGCACAGAAAAGCCACACAAAACAATACTTAACTAAAAAATTATTATGAAGACCAATATAGTCAAAAACGTGAGGGCTGGCTTCAGCCTTGTAGAAATGCTTGTTGTAATCGCAGTCATCGGAATTATTGCCGCTATTGCTGTACCAACTATAGGAAATATTACCGAACAGGCTAATAACAGTAAAGCTAAGCGTAACGCGCAGAACCTTGCATCAGTATGCGCCTCTGCAGTAGCAGCCGGTGCTGATCTTGGTACCTCATCAAACGTTACTTCAATTATTAATCAGATTGTTAGCCCCGGACTTACTGGAAGCAAAGATTCTGGATTTGATAGCACTGTTTTCAAAGTTCCAAACCTTTCGAATGAAGAAAAAATGGCAGCATCTCAGCATCTTTCTTATGATGCCCAGGCTAAGATGATCGTTTATTCTCCAAGATAAGAAATATTATAAATAATAAAGCGTGAGATAGGGGCTCCTCGACGTTCAGTTGAGGAGCCCTTAATTCAACAAGACCTAAGATATAAACAACAAAATATTTTATGATGAAAATATCAAAGAAGGGCAACGTTGGTGAAGTTGGCTTTTCTCTGGTAGAGTTGTTGTTGGTTCTTGGTATCATTTCGATCATGGCCGCTATGGTCATAAATTCATTTTCTAATGCCTCTCAGGATTCTAGGAATGTTGTTACAAGACAGCAGCAGGCGACGCTTCAATCGGCAGTTAATAACTGGGTCGCGGGTCAGGTGGGTGGATATGAAAGGCCTGATCCTAATAATCCTAATCTAGTAATGGAACGGACCGTATTTTATGTGAGAAATAAATATAATTACGCTGCTAATTATTGGACAGAGGCCCCTGAAATACCTAGAAGTTCGCGAAGTTTAGGGGGAGTTCAAGGGAGGTTGGATTTGATTAAGGATTATTTGGATGAAGATACTTATGAGCATTTTACGCGTTCGTCATCTCAATTTACTTCAACGAAAATTCTCAGTGGAGCGATGCATAAAACGGGTCAATATCTTACGCTTTCCGCGTGGAGAAATCCCAATGCAAATAACAAAAATACTTATCCAAAAGTAGAATTGTTCCCTTAATTAAATGAAAAACAAGATAAATAGAGAAGTCATCTACAAAGGATTTTCCCTTGTAGAAGTCTTGGCTGCGGTTGCAATAATTGGGATCATTACGTTTTTAGCGATACCTAACATTGTTGCAGTGAAGCAGGACAGTGAAACGAATATGGCTATTTCAAGAGCGGAGGCCCTTAACATTGCGATGGTCAGTTATGTGCAGGCGAATGGGCATGACAATGCGAGTGATTATTGGGGTAAGGAGATTAATGCCCAAGGAAGATATGCACTATTGTCTTCTTATCTTGCTTTTGCGCCTTCGAATTTATTCGAATATATGCCTTCTGGATATCAAATAAAGTTACCGGGAGATCTTAGACGAATATCCAAGGTGCATCTTACGGGTCCCTATGGAGAGATCTATTATTAAGCTCTTGTAATCAGAACAATTCCTAAACTTTCTAAAAATATGTTAAATGGAAAATGCTTTATCGACGGTAATGAGATCCGTGCATTTAGTATTGTCGAATTGATTATTGTTGTGGCGATATTAGGCATCGTTACTAGTATTGCAGTCCCTCAATTGGGAGGAGTTCTTAGCAATTCTAAAGAAGTTCTAGTTAAAGATTTCTCTGAGAATCTTAATAAAGCAGTTAAAAAGCATAGTCAGCTAAATTACGATATAAAGATAAGTAGTGATAATTCTATGGCAGGTGAAGAGATGTCTATTATTAGGACATTGCAGTGGAGGGATGTGGCTGATCCCGCTCCTGGAGCGCCATTTTTAAGACCCGACTGGCATCCTGTCGTGAGTTCTGCGTCGTCAGATTTTAGGCTTCAATGGAACGGGAATCAGTTTGTTGTGATATGGCCGGGCGAAGTTGGAGTGGGTTTATGGGTGAAGTTTGATGGGTCTGATTATGGGGTAAATTACAAATTCCCAAAAAAATACGTGTCAGCTGGCCGTTAAATTTAATGAATTAAAAAATGAATAATCTTGAAGAGAATGACTTGGATTCACGGTTATTGGTAACACAGATTACCGATAAGGATGGAGATTCATCTAAAAAAAATGAGGGTAATATTTTGGTGGATGATAAGGTTAAGCATGGGGTTGATATGAATTCTACATCTATTTCTGAAGGATCAGATTTGGATCAAATTGCTAGCTGTTCGGGGCTTCCTCCTGTACAGCTTTTACGGTCATCATGTTCGGCTGATGCCGAAAACTTGCTTAGAAAACTAGGCAGGATGCCTTCCGGCGACGAGCCTTGGATTCCGATAGGAACTTTAGGACCATTGCCGATCCTTGGTCATTTCAATCCTGTGTCAGATGATGCTTGGGGAATTCCTGACTACTTGTGTGTTAAAGTTGTGATATCAAAATCGAATTATGAAACGATATTTGAAGATCTTCAGTATAGGTTAGATTTCAAACCTTTATCTGCTATCAGTCCGCTTGAAAAACTCCTTCCTCCTCCGCCTTCTTCTGAACCTATTTCAATATTGAATTGGTTTGCAAATAATTATCCACTTAATGATTCAGAAAAAGATAAGTGGCATACCTTGACTGTTGATAATGAAGGGATAGAGGTGCTTAGGCCGGCGGATTATAAGGGCTTGCCCCGGCATTACGGAGTAGCCTTTTTCTATTTGTTAAATGGTAGACCATGTTTTAATCCGGACGAAGCTCCCAACCAAACTGGTTTTGCTGACCAATTATTAGAAAAGCATATCGTTTACCCGATGCATGAAGGTGACGGTATTTTATATCTCTTATGCGAAAATGAAAAAGTATACGGATTCGAAGATGAATGGTTGTCAGATGGGCATGAAGGAGTAGAGATAATACCAATTTTAGCTGATGGAGACTCAATTCGTTCTGCTATAGCGAGGAGCAGGGGCAGGGGAGTGCAAAGGCAAGACATTATAGAATCTGGTGATCTTTACTATTCTGAGGATCAGAATCTTCTTGAAATTGATCCGGTTGACATTGCTGATTTAAACCCATCCAATCCCAATACTTCTCCTGAAGATGTCTTGAAGTGGATCTTGTTTAGAGCAATTTCGAGTCGCGGATCTGATTTACATGTAGAAAAATACTTTAATACGGCTCGATTCAGAGCGCGCATCGATGGGTCCTTGAAAGTTATTCATTCTTGCTCAGAGGAACAGTTACCACGTTTCATCGCGTTGTTTAAAAATTACTCCGACATGGGGCATCAGCACCAGGATCTTCAAGACGCGAGGTTTGGATTGAAGATTGGACAAAAGCGAATCGATGTTCGTGTATCGGCAGTCCCATGCCGGAAGGAAAATCAGAAACTGACTATGAGGTTTCTGGATAAGCAAGATGGGATCAAGGAGTTAAGTGAATTGAATATGTCGGAACGTCAAGTGGGGATTGTTAATTCGACAATGAAGAGAGACCAAGGCCTTGTCTTAGTTACAGGGCCCACAGGTTCAGGTAAAACTAC
>JAAZZC010000006.1 GCA_014239335.1 Verrucomicrobiales bacterium | reverse complement strand
GCATATAATTTAGACTCTGTTGTAGTTTCTCGTGGAAGACTTCCTCAATTTTCAAGGTTAACTCTTGGAATTAGCGGCGACCCAGCAGGTCTCGAACAGATTATCAAGCAATGTAATAAACTAATCGACGTCATTCATTGCTATGAGCATGAGGAAAAGAACTCAGTAACAAGAGAATTAGCTTTAGTTAAAATCTTATGCGACCCAAATGAACGAAGCTAAATTTTACAAATAATAAAACATTTCAACTGCAAAACAGTCGATCTAACTGAATCTTCAATTATCGCAATGATTCACGGAGATTCCGAAAAAGTGAATGCTGCCGTCCATTTACTTTCAAAATTTGAGATCATTGAAACTGTAAGAACAGGTAAAGTAGTGATGGCGAGGGGCGAAGCCTCAACTTAACGATTTTTAGGTATCATTCTGGTGAAATAAACATCTTGCCGATTGCCCTGCCCTCCATTTGGTTGAACGCATCATGGCATTTAAAAAACTAGGCCTATCGGACAAGGTCATTACTGGCATCGAGAGTGCTGGATACGAAACCCCAACGCCTATTCAGGAACAAGCAATACCCATTGCTATTGAGGGAAAAGATGTCATAGGCGCATCACAAACAGGAACGGGAAAAACGGCAGCCTTTGCACTTCCTATCATTCACAAATTAGGCGAGCACGGAGCAATGCGCTGCTTAATCCTTGAGCCAGTTAGAGAACTCGCCTCACAAGTATTAGATAATTTAGAATTATTAGGAAGTGGCACGAATTTAAAGAGCCTTCTAATTCATGGCGGCGTCGGTTATGGAAAACAAATTGATGGGATTAAATCTGGCGTTGATATATTAATCGCAACCCCAGGAAGATTAATCGACCTGATGGAGAAGGGAGTCGTAAAACTAGATAAGATAGAAATTATGGTTCTTGATGAAGTGGACCGAATGCTCGACATGGGATTCCTTCCGGATGTAAGAAAAATTGTAGGAAAAACTCCTAGGTCTCGTCAGACCTTATTCTTTTCAGCTACCATGCCGCCAGCGATCGACAGTCTCGCTAAATGGGCTCTCAATGACCCCACCGAAGTCGAAATTGGCAAACGCCAGGGAATTCCTGATACTGTCAGCCATGCTTTCTACCCAGTCGCCTTGGGCCAACGCGAAGAACTTCTTCTAGCCCTAATAAAACAAACCAATTTTAAAAGCGTCATGATTTTCACTCGCACAAAGAAAGATGCTGATACTCTGGCTAAATTTCTGGGCGCTGAAGAAGGTCAATATTCAATTACTGTCATGCACTCTGACATTCGTCAAAAGGATAGAGAGCGGGCCTTAGAAGGATTTAAAAAAGGAGACTTTGATGTAATTATCGCAACAGATCTCGCAGCAAGAGGTATAGACATAAGCAATGTCTCACACGTCATCAATTATCAAGTTCCTGAAAATGCTGAGGATTACGTGCATCGCATAGGCCGAACAGGAAGAGCGAACCGGGAAGGCGATGCATTTACCCTTCTCGCAGCAGACGAACTCGACCATGCCAATTCAGTGGAACGTTTCATCGAACAAAAAATTGAACGGCGTAAAATAGAGGGATTTAAATACCACTATACTACTCTTCTTGACGATGACGCACCAACACCAGAAAAATTAGCAAAAGTGTTCAGCCGAAGAAGAAAAGGGGGAGGCCGAAGAAAGAGGCGTTAACAGTCCATCAAAATTACATTTTCCCCAAAAATAGGTGAGCTAAGATAATTTTTTGTGAGAATCCTATCGATAGATCCAGGGCTAAGAAAAACGGGCTTTGCTGTTATAGAAAGAGAAAAGAATCAGGATATTATTAAAGCTCTAACGTTTGGAGTCATTCGCAACCCACAAAAAGCATTACAATCATCATGCTTGGTAAATATCCGTAATGAACTCAACTCAGTTATTGAAAAATATGAGCCTAAAGAGTGTGCTGTTGAATCAGTAATATATGTGCAAAGTTATAAAACTGCCATCACTATGGGAGCAGCCAGAGCTGCTGCGATTATCGCTGCGGCCTCTCATAGCATTCCTATTTATGAATATGCTCCCAAGAGAATCAAACAGGCCGTGGTCGGAAAAGGAGCGGCTAAGAAAGAGCAGGTCGCTTTCATGATACGTTCACTACTATCCTTAAAAGAAACGCCCCCTTCTGATGCGGCAGACGCTATCGCTGTTGGTTTAGCGCATTTTTATACAGGCCAAGGGATTAACATATCCACAGGGGAAAAAACAGGTTCGATCTGATACGTACCGACCATTCTTTATCTTTATTTTATGGATAAACATTCCCTAATAATCCGAGATAAATGGCTAGGACGCATCTCTTACAGTGAAGCTCTAGAAATTCAGAACCGCGCTGTAACAGATCGTCTAGAAGACAAAATAGAAGATACCCTTTTCCTACTTGAGCATGAACCTGTCTATACGATTGGACGCACTCGAGACAAGAGTAGTCTACAAAATAAAGCATCCAATTTACCATATCCTGTCTTTGAAACTAATCGCGGCGGACAGGCTACTTATCACGGGCCCGGGCAACTTGTTGGCTACCCAATACTAAATCTAAAGTTATATAAAAAAGACCTGCACCTATATTTGAGATGTTTAGAAAAAACTCTAATCAGAGCGTGTGAATATTTTAACGTTAAAGCAACAACCCGAGAGGGACTCACAGGTGTCTGGTGCGATAATCGTAAAATTGCTTCAATCGGGGTTGGTGTGAGGCAATGGGTATCAATGCATGGTTTTGCAGTTAATATTACAAAAGAACTTTCCCCCTTCAAAAAAATTATTCCATGCGGAATTAGCGACGCGGAAATGACTAGCATTCATCACGAGTCCGGGACTGTGATAAGCGTTAGAGACTTTTCAAAAGTTGTTTTCGAGTCATTGGAAAATGAACTCATCAAGTTAGCTAATTAGATGATCAATCGCTTTAACTCCTACTGAAAGCTGACAACTAAACGGAGGAAAGTCTTACCCACTGTTTCAAGTGGGCCCTTCATTCGAAAGCCAACAACTTCGACCCCATTAGCCACCATTTTTGGAGTTAACGCAATTAGATCCAGACCAGCACTTGACCAATTAACACCATCACTTGATAATTCAATAGCGTAATTAATTTTCGGATCTGAAATGCGTTTGTGATACTTAATTGTTAAATAATCCTTACCATCCAAACTAACTAATCCGGGAGAAGGGGCAGCGTCTTTGGAGCTTGCATTTGAAACATCTATTCCAAATGCATAAGTAAATAAATTATTCAAAATTTCACCCTCCTTGATGGCTAGTGGATTAGTCTCTCCTCGCTCCTGCAACCAGCCAGAAAAAGCAGTAACAGTTT
>JAAZZC010000146.1 GCA_014239335.1 Verrucomicrobiales bacterium | reverse complement strand
TGCAGGTTTGGATTGCCTCCTCTCCGATATGAGGAAGTAACCAGACAGCGCGAGCAGCGATCCATTTGTTTCCATCATCAAGTTGTTTAAGTACATGATTGGATACCTTTTTTCTCTGGTCCTTCAAGGCTCGGAACCCTAAGTATCGTGTATTGATAGCGGGGCTACGGAGGGCCTCGATTTGGCCTTTTGTGCTGAAAAGATTGATCTTTGGGATCTTTGGCTTGAACCCTTTTGGCGCGATCCTATAAATCGTTCCAGAGAACGATTCATCTAGATGACTGGACGCGCCTATTCTTGGATCGAACCAGTCAGAAAAATAAATGGCACCGTCTGGCCCTACAGTGACGTCGCTGGGGCGGAAAAGGGTAGGAGAGATTTTGTTCTTGTCTTCTTTTTTGATTTCTTTTCTCCCTGAAAAATCAGCCCCGTCATATTCTTTTCCCGGATTTGAAGTTAGAAAAACGAATCTTTCCAGTTCGAAGGTGCCGCCCTTTGGAACAGGTCTATAACCAAATATTGTATTTAGAGCAGCCTCACAGCTGAGGAGAAGACCTTCCCACTTAGGACCGAGGGCACCGTTCTCGTAAAAAGTGATTCCAGTAGGTGAGCCGCCTCCATAAACGTCTCCGGCATCCATCGTTCCGGGATCGTCCTGCCGCCAATGGACTCTTGAGTATTCTTGACCAGGGCGTCTCACGGCCTTGTTTCTCTGCATGGCGTCCCTAGTGAAGTAGCCCGCGCATCCGAATTCGAGAGCGTATGAGGTGCGGCATGCCCTCGGATCATCATTATCGTTCTGAAACATGTCACCGAAAGATGTGAGAGTTTGTTCATAAGAGTTACGAAGCCCATGGCTGACGATCTCGGCGTTGGCTCCGTCCGGATCCATGCGGACCGCAAAACCTGATGTCCAGACGTGCCCATCATCGGACCTTCTACCTGAATTTTTCAGGTGATCTGCTGGCCAGTTCGGGCCAGTCCCTCCATAGGTGCCGCCCATGTAAAAGGTCTTACCGGACTTATCGGTGAACACTGCTCCACAGTTACCGTTGTTAAAATAGAATTTTCCATCTGGTCCAGCAGTCAGTGAGTGAAGTGAGTGATCATGATTAACAGCATTGAATCCTGTAAGAATGACTTCTCGCTTATCTATTCCCGGTTCGAAAACCAGATTGCGATTCACGTCAGTATAAGCGATCAGATCCGGGGGTTGTGACAGATAGACAACATTATCAAATACGGCCACTCCCATCGGAGCAATCAGACCTTTTTCCTGAACGAAGGTATGGGAGGTATCGCACTTTCCATCACTATCAGTGTCTTGGAGGACAATGATCCGGTCCCCTTCGGGCCTCGTTCCGTTCCTGCCACGATAGTTCACACCTTCAGTGACCCAGACACGACCCTCATGATCAATATCCATATTCGTTGGGTTGTAAAGCATTGGGCTAGTGGCCCATACCGTCACTTCTAGGGAAGAATCAATCTCGAACATATCGGCTGGAATTAATCCAGGTCCGTTCACTGGTTTCCATTCCTCTGCATTGAGTGCCCTTAAAAAAATAATAAGAACTGTCGCAAGAAGAAGGAAGGTATGCATGCTTAAAGGAAAAAATAGAATCTGATCGGTAATTTGGTATCGCTCAAGAGTATTTTTAGTTACCTGATTTTAACGAACAATATTCTAGTGGCAAGAAGACTCGAATGCATTCATTCTTACTGAATTATTCATGCCGTATCGTCCTGACATTGATGGCCTTCGCGCGATTGCGGTTATCGGAGTCCTGTTGTTTCATGCTGACCTTGGGGTCAGCGGAGGTTATGTCGGTGTTGATGTGTTCTTTGTCATTTCAGGATTTCTTATTACGGGACTGATTATAAAAGAACTCAGGGAGAAGAGATTTTCTGTTTTAGGTTTTTGGGAACGTAGGGCTAGAAGGATTGTGCCTGCTCTCTTTGTAGTTACTCTTACTACCCTATTATTGGGTTATGTTTTTCTTTTGCCGGCAGAATATGAGACGCTGGGAAGTTCGGCCCTGTGGCTTTCGTTAATTTCATCAAATCTATTTTTCTGGAAGAACACCAACTCCTATTTTGGGGGATCTGCCGAAGAAATGCCTCTCTTGCACACATGGTCACTTTCTCTTGAGGAGCAGTTTTACCTGATCGTGCCCTTTGTGCTCCTCTTTTTGTTCCGTGCCGGCAAGTCGAGGTCAATATTTTGGATTATTTGTTCGTTCGTTTTGCTTAGTTGCTGCTTATCAATTTATGGAATGAAAAATTATGGGTCAGCGACATTTTATCTTTTACCTACTCGTGCATGGGAACTTGGGGCAGGATCGTTGGTTGCGTTTGCGGTTCCAATACGGTCAGTCCGTATCCGGTCAATGATGCAGTGGCTGGGCATGGCCTGTATTCTGATTCCTTTCTTTATGTATGATCGGATCACAATATTTCCCGGAATAAGTGCGATTCCTCCAGTAGCTGGGACTGCATTCCTTATATGGTCAGGAATCGGCGAAGTTCCTAAGGCGAATTCTCTTCAAATACAGCGTGTACTTTCGATGAAGTTGCTCGTCTGGATCGGTCTTCTATCTTATTCACTCTATTTGTGGCACTGGCCCTTATTGGCATTCAATGAGTATTTGGTTATCTTGAAAGATTCGGTTCCAGTCAAAATATCCATCCTATTAATCGCATTATTACTTTCCTGGATTTCCTGGAAATTTGTTGAGCAGCCGATTCGTTTAAGGCGCATGTTCGGATCGAGGCGTTCGGTTGTTATTTTCTCTTCGATGGCTTTTTCTTTGCTTTTAATATGTTCTTCGGCGCTGATTTCCAAGGGAGGAATGACTGGGAGATATTCAGAAGATTTTCTGAGTCATACTGAGAGAGGGCTCAGTGAGGATCCTTTCTTTGATTACGGGAAAGCTTCAAAAGAATTTCCTCAGAACAAGTCTTCCTTAGGGATTGAAGGGAACGATCCAATTTTCTTTTTGTGGGGAGATAGTCATGGGATGGCCCTTGCCAGAGCAATTGACGCAGCAGCAAAGGAATCGTCGATTGCCGGAGAATCGGCTGTCAAGACATCGACCTTACCCGTCTTAGGTTGGGTAACTTCGAAAGCATCCCAGATCAATTATAATGAATCCGTCCTGAAGTATTTGGAAGGTAAGGAACAGAGAGAGTCAATTAGTCACGTGATTCTGGCAGGTAGGTGGTGGCTCGCCTCTAACCAGTCGTATGAGAATGAAAGTTCGTTTGAGACCAGACTCATTAGTACCATTGATCGAATCAAAGGTCTCGGCTATTCGGTGAGTCTGTTCAGGCAAGTGCCGCAGTGGACGGATCATTGGCAGACCCCAAGCAGTTTCCCTTTTCAATTGGAAAAACTTTCATGGGAATACAAAGAAATGACATTGTCTGAAGAGGAACTGGAGAAGCGATTCGCCCAACAGAACCAAATATTTTCTAACATAGAAAAAGTATCCGGAGTCCGGATAATTGACCCTTTGCCCCTCTTGAAGGGGTCTGATGGACAATACCAGATCAAGGATCAAGGAGGCTGGATCTATTATGATGATGATCATCTGAGCGGATACGGGGCAATGAAGTTAAAATCCTTATTTAATTTTCTTGGCAATTGAGCGTGTAGGGTCTTGACTTTTTACTATGAAAAAAATGTCAACGCGTCGCCACTTTCTTACTGCGGCTGCGGTAGCAGCTAGTGTCCAGATCGTTCCTCGTCATGTCCTTGGAGGGCCGAATCATACGGCACCCAGTGAAAAATTGAACATTGCGGGAATCGGTTTTGGGGGAATGGGTTCTCATAATCTCGCCATGTGCGCCAGAACAGAGCAGATCTCTGCTCTCTGTGATGTAGATCATAACTATGCGAGGAAGGTTTTCACTCAGTATCCGGACGCTAAGAGATTCCATGATTATCGTGAACTTTTGACCAGTGATGTGGATTTTGATGCGGTTGTGATTGCTACTCCTGATCATACGCATGCGGCCATTTCCGCTGCGGCAATGCATAAGGGAAAGCATGTTTACTGTCAGAAGCCCCTTACTCATGATGCCCATGAGTCGAGGGTCCTTGCGAGAATTGCAAAGCAGACGGGAGTTGCAACACAGCTAGGCATTCAGGGTCATTCGGGTGAGGGAAGGATGCTGGTCAGTGAATGGATTTGGGACGGCGCCATCGGCGAGATCGCTGAAGTTGAGGCCTGGTGCAGCCTCTCCTATGCTCCTCATGGTCATGCTTCATGGAGTTCACCTTGCAGTGACCGGCCAGCAAAAATTGAAAAACCTCCTGCCGGAATGGATTGGGACACATGGATCGGTCCTGCTCCGATGCGGCCATATCATTCGTGTTATCATCCGAGAGTGTGGCGTTGTTTCTGGGACTTTGGTTGTGGAATGATGGGTGACCGTGGTGTGCATACGATTGATGCAATTGTCTCATCCCTTAAACTCGGCCACCCTGATAGTATCGAGTGCACTCATGTCAAAGGAGGCAATGCTGAAGTTCATCCAGAGAGTGCTGTCATTGAGTACCGTTTCCCTGCACGTGGAAGTTTCCCTGCACTGAAGCTGACTTGGAGGGAAGGACAGGAGCCTTCTAGACCGAAGGAACTTGAGGAGGGGAGAAAATATCCTCGCGAAGGCGGGGTCATGTATAAGGGAAGTAAGGGAATTCTCATGAATGATGTTTATGGCGGTAGCCCGCGGCTCGTTCCTGAGACTGCCATGAAAGCTTATAAACGTCCTAAGAAAACTTTGCCCCGAGTTCAGGGAGGCCATGAACAGGACTGGATAAGAGCCTGCAAAGCTGGAAAGTATGACGCGGCAGGAGCCCATTTTGGCTATGGAGGGCATCTCACTGAAATTACTCTTCTCGGAAATGTGGCTAAGCGGTTCCCAGGCAAGAAATTATTATGGAATGGTGAAGCGATGAGGATTACAAATCACGGGCCCGCAAATGACTGGGTTAAGCGGCCTTATCGGGACGGGTGGACTCTTGATGAGACGGCATAAAGATACTCCGATAGAGAATCCCTAGTGATCTAGCGACTGATTTTCAAGCGCAAGAATTGTGCGCTTTTTTTAGACGAGGACGAGCGCCAGATGACTTGGTTGATTTCTTCATTTATGGAAGTGTCTGAGGTCTTGGTATATTCTTCAGCGGCGTCCTGCCATGAATTCAGATCATTCGATAATTGAATGCTAAATAGAATTCCTTCAGCGTTACGGTTCCTTGTATGGGTTATGATGGTCTTCCCTTCACCGTCGAAGCTGATCATGAACGGGGCGTTAGGTACATTGTCGCTGGTCCCGAGAGCATGTTCGGCGAACGCGCTCAATCCATCATTGTCCTCATCGATGTTTTCCTGAGATAATCCGTCATCTTGTTGGCCCGGAGTTCCGCCT
This sequence comes from Verrucomicrobiales bacterium, assembly GCA_014239335.1. Classification (GTDB taxonomy): domain Bacteria; phylum Verrucomicrobiota; class Verrucomicrobiia; order Verrucomicrobiales; family DEV007; genus EC70. The sequence continues at coordinate 5,485 of JAAZZC010000146.1, read as the reverse complement.
CCTTGAGAACTTATTGTCCAGTTCTGACTCAAAGAATGGTCCGGACTGTCCTGAGCATTGATCAAGTTTAAACTGTAACCATCCCCGTCAGCCCCTTCAGGCCAGGGCCTCTTATCATCATAAACGAAGTCCCTGATTTCATCGGAAGCAATTCCTAATAGCCTTAAGCGTTCTCCACCATTAGCGAGCCCGGTACCATTAGAAAATTCCTTAGTTGCAAGCCATGAGGATGCGTCAGGGTTCCTATTGAGGAAGGCGAAACGGTTCCTTACAATGACTATTCGATCTCCTGGTCCCAGTAATGAACCTGATTCAAATTCATAGTCTATACCGTTCACAAAACGAGACCCGGAAAGGTCGATGATCTTGTCACCTATATTTAACAATTCAATGAACTCAAATTGATCCGCGTCAGTGAATCCTGCCTCAATCTCAGTGATAGAAGGGTCGGCAGGATGATACATAATTTCAGAAACAACGATGTTCTTTGATGAGGCAGGTTCAGATTCGGCACTGCTAATAATGGTCACCGAATCATTGCCGATGACTTGACCTGAGAAATCAATGGCTTCGAGGTTGAAAGTTTGTCGGCCCGGCGCAGCCGGAAGTGACAATTCCCAGGTATTTTTGTCCGACCATTGAAGGGGCAAATTTTCATCACTTCCTTCGACCCGAACCTCGCGCACATTGATCCATCCCTTGCCATTGATTTCAACGATATTTTTTTGCGTTTCTACAGTTGATGGGGAACTGATTGAAAATTGGATTTCGGGGATTGATCTGAGTTGTGACAGGACATTACTGGATCGGCTGTTGACGTAATTTAAGTGACCAGACCAGTTCTGCGATGGATCCAGTTCTTTGAGATGATTTGTCCACTTTGACATGTACGATCTGTTGTACGTGGTCGTTATTATGTCCTGAAGGTGTCCATAATAGATCCTTCTACGGATCTCATTTTGAGTTAATTTTGAACATTCCGGGTTAGCTGTGATTGAGCGACTAGAGCTAAAGGCAAAGTCCATATCATGTGGGAGGAACATGACCCTGCCGTCAGGGAAAGCGTAATACATTCCGTTGTGCTGGCTCCCAGCACCTGCATTATCTCCGGCACCTGAGAGTACTGCATAAGCCATTCCTCGGAACCAGGCATCAACATTAACAACATTTTCCACTTCTCTTTCGAAGTTAGACCCTGAGAGGCTAAAGAGCTTGGCGTAATTCATGATAGGCTCAAAATTGTTCGCTTCTTTATTGTTTCTCTTCAGAAAGAACCATCTGTATTTTTCAGGATCATCACCAAGGTTACGTACCGAGGTTCCTGTGACACCGTCAGGCTGAGGCCGTTTGAGGCCGGCTCCGCTATTGGTGGTAGGGTAATAAATCAGTTCATATTCAAATAGGTTTCCCTCACCGTTTTCACCGAATTGGGATTCCATTAACACTTCATCATATCTTGCCATTTGCAGAGTCGCGCCTCGGGTGTGCTTGTCCATTGGAGCTAAGACTTTAATGAAATCATAGTACCTGCTCACGATCCCGCCGCTATTGGCGATCATGATGTCGAACAGAATCTCTAATTGTCCGGAACCGACACCCTCTGACCGGTCAATGGCGAGGGATCGATGAATGCCCCTATAAAGCTGGTCGCTGCCAAAGCGAAAATTGTAACCGACCCTCGGGTCCTGACTCCGTGCTCTTTCGCTTCCCTTTAGGCGCATCTTTACATCGTAATAAATATCGTTTTCCCTATCAATTACTGTGACTCCGATCCGATCATTACTCATGACTTCGGTTTCTTTATGGATAAAATCACGATCAGCATTAGTGGTAACGATCCGAAAATTGTGCCAACCGTTCGTTGCTGCTAGACCATCGTCTACTTTGTATAAGGCTCTTGAATCTGGTCCTGCCGCTGGGAAAAATGAAAGCGCACCTTCCTGGTCCCTGCCGCGTACATAAAATTGAACTACGGATTTTTTTGTTTGGGCTGGGATCGTTGCGTAATATTTCCCACCTTTAATTCCCATCGTTAAAGATTTAAAGTTGCGACCATTTACTGAATAATATAGTCGCATCGAATTGATTCCTTGAGGATCATCGGCTTTGACACTGACTCTGACTGTTTGACCGGAATTAGGTGCTGCCGGCTCATGATTTAATTGATAATAGGTGGGACCGATATTTTCCTGGGCCGAGGTATTTTTTAAGGAAGGGGTCCCAACATGTTCTGGGCGCTCAATGACCGTGGTATGAGCTAACCTATTAAAGTAGAGCCTAGAATGGAGGAGATTTGTTCCGCTCACCCATCGGGCGCGGAAAGATATTTCGTAATCAGTGCCGTTCCTGATGCGGCTTAAGAGAGTCGTTTCCATTTGATTGTGCATGTGGCCTGTCCCTGACGTTGCTACGACCCGAAGAACTTTGTTACCAGGTTCTTCCGGGTCCTCGATAATTTCACTGTGGCGGTGATTGCCACGCAATCTCCAATGATTGGTATCGTCGGAGAAATTTGAATTTCTGAGGATCTGTTTTGCCTGTCCGTCCGGGTCCTCAATGACACTGATATCATCAATAAGAACCTCACCTGCATTGAGTAAACCCACATTGAACTCACTCCATTGTGAGTCAGGACCTCCGCTCGATGAGGCGCTGCCCCTGTAGGAATAATTCTTCCATTTTGTCCTGCTGCTTTCATCGCTCTGTGCCCAGGCCTCGGCAGTAGAGTTATCCGCATCAAGATCGCGCAATTCCAGAGTCGATCCTCCACCGTCCGGGGCGCTCGACCAACGTCCACTGTCATGATATCTGATATCATCGACTGGATTCTTGTTTGAATCCCTCAGGACTATCCTTTCGCCTGATCGTGACAGGTTCCCATCGAATGTGCCTAATAAGCGGGCGTCCGGATAGGCTTGAATGAAATCTTTTTGTCTAGCAGCGATGCAGGCATGTTCACCAGAGTCCAGAATGGTCTGTTCTGGGAACTTAAATTCTATGCCGTCACCAAAGTCCCATCCTCCTAAGTTCATTGGGAAATTGCTTTTGTTCGCAATTTCGATCCACTGATTGTTTGAGCTCCGGTAAGGCTTTCCTTCGATTCCCTCGGTGATTTTTACCCTAGCTTCTAGGGACGCACCAAAGACGATGTCACTGCTTGATTGAGACCCCTGGTGCGTTTCAATTGAGAGTCTGTTCTCCCCGACGCTAAGGGCTCCCAGAGAAATGCTGAGAGTTTCTAACTTGGCATTACTGACCGTTGGACTGGCAATTGTCTGTGAATTGATGGGGCCTTCCGGCATATTAAAGCGTCCTATTTCGGTGCCGTTTAGGTAGAAGACGGCACCATCGTCAATCATGTGGGTCAAAAGTATTTCTTCAGCGCTCGCAAAGACCGTTGCAGGGACTAAGAAATTTGTTTCAAAGTAATAGGTCGTTAGCCTGCTCGAATAGTCTGCCTGTGACCAGGCTGTCGTCAGAGGCACGGGCAAGGTTCCTGTCTCACGTCCTATCGGCGCTGCTCCCGTTTCCCATTCACCTCCTAATGCATGATTTGTGTTTGCCCAGCCATTAGGAAGCCCTGTCTCGGACCGGTTCATCTTCCAGTTTCCCTTTATTGGTACGAGTGGAATATTTTCATAGGTCGGGGCAATGGGTGGGATCGCTGGTAAAGCGGGAGGGTTATAACAGATTTCACTAATGACTATGCTCTCATTTAGATTGAAGGTATTTTTTTGGCCGGGAGTTTTTTTGATAGGGTAGAGCCATGATCCGTTCCTCTGTTCTGCACGACCGCGGAGGCGGCCCGTCTGTTCGCGGGCATCCAGTACCGATTCTAATGAGGGACTATAAAGAAATAGCTTTTCTCCGTTCTCTGGTCTAAACCCAATTTTTTCCTGATCAAGGACTAGAAAGTCTCCAGGCCCGATGATTTGATCAGGGAAAGAGTATTCTTTTTCCGTATCAGCATTAATTGAAAGGACAATTCCTCCAACGTTGACTTCTGAGGAGTTAGGATTCACAAGTTCTACCCAGAAATTTTCTTCTGAATACCCCGGAATTTCATTAAAAATAATGCGTCCATCAGTGCTTTCAGGAGAGTCTATAATGTTAGCTGCTAGATCCAGTCCAAATACGATATCACTGTTACCGATTCTGCTCTGATGGACTTCGACTGAGATGCGATTATTACCTACAACGAGGCCTAATATATCTACAGAAATTTCACTGGAAAGCTCATCAACTTCAATGTTTTCAGAAGCCAGATCTGAGTATGCAATGTTGCCGTCGGGCATATTTACCCTAAGCACTTCCTTCCCATTGATATGGATTAGGGCGCCATCATCAATGGCATGCCTGAGAATCAGCGAATCAAGATTGCTCAATTGGTTGGCTCTCAAATCAAATTCACGTTCGAAGTAATAAGTGATGACATAAGGATCGTTCCGACTAGGAAAATTGAGCCTTGTTTCCAAAGGTATTGTAGTGCCGCTCTCGAACCCTATTCCGCCCTTACCGCTTTTCCATTCATCGTTTAGTGCATGACTCTGCTCTGACCACGACGGGCCCAAGTCATTGCCGCTTTCGTTGTAACGCCACTCATCATTGAGATTAATGAGTTTAATTTTCTTGGTCGGTATCTCTTCACTACTTGATGGAAAATTTGTTCTTCCCGGAGTCCCTCCGAGCTGAGTGGAATGGGTCCAGTTTTCGGGAGGTTTGTTGGCTGAGTAGGGCAGGACCTTAGCTAACGTTGTGCCTGAACCGTCAGCTGCTGCTGGCCACCTTCCTCCGTCACCGAAGCTCAGTTCATCCATTAATCTGTTTCCCTTGTTATATAATCTGAGAGTTTCTCCGCCATTATTGATGTTGCCTGAGAAGGGGCCTATTTGGCCCGGGCCCGGGACCTTCGCTATGACTAGGTATCCTCCAGGTTCAATGAATGTATTTTCCGGAATTGTGTATTCGATTCCGTCCAATCGCCAACCTGAAACATCGGTCATGATTCCCATCTGATTGAACAGTTCAACCCATTCAGTGCTCTCCTCTGGTCCGGCAGGATTGTAATGAACCTCATTGAAAACCACGACCGAGTCCGGTGAACAATGGGAATCAGTGAGGGTCAGAGTGATGAGGGTAATTGATACTGCGGCTGAGAGGGGCCGAATCATTTTTGGGAGGGGAGTTAAGTTAAGGATAGCTTTAATTTAGCAGATAAGGGATGCGGTTCAATGCGAATTGAGCTTACAGACTATTCATAGTATAAGTATTTTAAGATTTTAGCTCATGATCACTATTACCGGAAAAACAGCCAAATATTTCATTTTATTTAATGTTCTCTTCGTTCATTTCATTTTAGCTGAGGACAACTTTAAGATGGATGAAGGATTAGAACTTACCTTATCCGCTTCGGAGCCAGACATATTGAGCCTTAGCAATATTGATGTCGATCATCTTGGCAGAGTATGGGCCTGCGAGGTGGTCA
>JAAZZC010000118.1 GCA_014239335.1 Verrucomicrobiales bacterium | reverse complement strand
TGTCGTACGGCTTATCGTTGTTATAGGCATCAATAACCCAATCCCTGTAACGCCAGATGTGCGGCTTATTCGAGTCTCTCTCGAATCCGTTCGATTCAGCATATCTAACTACATCCAACCAATGCCGAGCCCACTTCTCTCCGTACTGTGGTGAGTCCAACAATTGATTAACCAACTTTGCCCAGGCGTCAGGTGATTTGTCAGCCACAAAATTAGCAACTTGCTCAGGAGTGGGAGCAAGTCCTGTAATATTCAGGTAAGCACGACGAGCAAGCTCGTCTCTGGAAGCAGGCGGGTTAGGATTCAGGTCATTATCGACAAGCTTAGAAAGGATAAAAGCATCAATAGGATTCTTTTGCCATTCGGGATCATTGACTTTAGGAACTGTAGGAGTTTTGAGAGGTCGGTGAGACCAAAAGTTTTTTGTCTTCTCATTAATCTCATTCGTTTTTTCTTCCGAAAAAACAATGGACTGTGAAACAAAGAAGGCGCCCAAAATCATTATTGGGTAACGGAACAAATAAGATTGCGGAAATATCATCATCCTATGGTTAAATTATGCTTGGAGATTACTTATTGAAACCTCCAATAAAAATAAAATATTACGTAATTTTCTCAATTTTTTAAGTAAAATCCTACTTTACTAATAAAATGATAGGCAATTAAGCTCATGTTTACACTAAGCTTGCCAATAAAAAGTAATAAATAAGACAATAAATTTCACTAATGAATACCCCAAAAAACAAAGTGACTATAACATTTTTCATTGCGCTTTGCTTAATGATTAATGGATCAATACAAGCCAAAGAGATTCTCAAGGCCATTCATGACAAAGAAGCGGGCACGATCCGCATTTATCGAGACGGAATTACTGATCCAATTGTCACTCAAAATGCAAAGGCCGATTTCCGTCCTTACATGCACCCTATCAAATCCCCTAATGGCAAAGGTGAGTTAACTCAATACAGTCCCGGACATCACAAGCATCAGACCGGACTTTACTGGGGCTTTACCAGAGTCAATGGAAGAGACTACTTTCACAATCCTCGAGGAGACTATTGGCAGCGCAAGTCCTTGCAAGTCCTCAAAAATGATAAGGGAAAGATCGGTTGGCAAACAGAATATTTGATGCTGAACAAAGATGCCCAACCTTTGATTACAGAGACTCAGACATGGGAAATCGCAATCAGAGAAGATGGGAAAATGGTCTTGGATCTGAAATGGCAAGGATTAGCTCATGAAAACATTACCATCGCAAAATATAATTACGGCGGGCTATTTTTACGTATGCCTTGGAAGAAAGGAATAAAGGCTGAGGTCATTAATTCAAAAGGAGACACGAACCAAAGAGGCGAAGGCAAACGTGCAAAATGGATCGACCTTGGAATGGAGATTCAGAACCTCAAAAACGAAGGTCATATCGCCATTTTTGATCATCCAAAAAATGACGGATTCCCAAACATGTGGCGGATCGATGGACAGTTTGGCGTCGGACCTGCCAGATCGCGATTAGGTAGTTGGAAAATTGAAAAGGGTCAAATAAAGTCCTTCCTCCATCGTTTTATAATTTATGAAGGTCAGCACACGAATGAGAAAATCATAAAGGAATGGGATGCATGGATAGAATAAAACAAATCATCAGAACGAATGCATAGCGTTCGAATAATTCTATCTATTCTTCTTATTGTCGGCCAATTGTTCGCTGATGATGACTCCATTGCCCTGCTGATTAAAACAGCACAAGACTCTGAGAGCCCTGCCCTGAGGACGGCCCTGCTCAAGGGCATGATCAAAGGGCTAGAAGGGCAGGTGAATGTTAATGCGCCTGAAGGCTGGAAAGAGCTGAGTGCCGAATTAGTGGCAAGTACGGATCCTGAACATAAGGAACTGGCTCGTGAAATCGGGCAAATCTTTGGAGCCGAAGGAGCTGCTAAAAATGCTTTATCCTTATTGAAAGACCCAAGGGCAAAAACTAATG
>JAAZZC010000007.1 GCA_014239335.1 Verrucomicrobiales bacterium | reverse complement strand
TGCCGCATAACCCTTGTAGGAAAGCATGTCCTCACTGGCATGGTCAATGCCGTTAATCCATTCCGTCATCCCGCTTAAACCACGCTCCTCAAAGATAACCGATGCCAACTGCTGGGTCTGCAACCCGCGTGCGCGCCCACTCTTGTTCTGCTCAGAGTAGGTAATCGCACCATTAAGGTCACTTTGCAGCATCTCACGCATCACGGAAAAGTGCATCCACTCCCGTGCGCCCTCATCCTTGACGCCTGCAACATATTCCCTTGCCCCCTCAGGGTCCCTGTTGGCCCATCCGGAAACGGCCGATGTCCCGGCTCGCGAATCCCGGCGGGATGACTCGGAGTCAAACGCATAGGCAATTGCCTCCTCACCTGCAAGCCTGCCCCATGCATACATGAAATCGCGAAAGTGCCTGTTTGTCTCATCGTTCCTCGGACCGTTTTCAAAGGCGGCAAGCACCTCGGCTGCATTACCGGCATTGAGATTGATCAATAGCTCGGCAATTCGCGCATTGCGCCGCAGGGGATCAGGATCCGATAGTGCTGATGCCATGCGGCGGCCGACTGTCCCGGAACGGGCATCCCGAATGCCGGCGGAATTACCACCTGCAATTCCACCCTTCCGGTTGCCGGAAGAATTCCCCAGGGCTGTTACGCCGTTCTCTGACTGGCCGGCGCTGGGTTTTCCACCGGTTATTGCATTGGTGCCCGGAACACCGGGATCCCCTCCCTGCCCGCCAAGGAGGAATGCGGCCACGGCGGCACTCGCCCAGGCAAGGTTCAATATGACAAGTTTGCCTTTCCTGATCTCCATAACATCGTGATTATCAATTTATAACATTGTGATCCTCCAATTAACAAGCTTCAGCGATCGCGCTCTTTAAGATCACAGCTGAAGAGCGGTCCAGCTGGATATGATAGAGCATCATAGTGTTTCATGTTGTTTCAACCCTCAGGGGTAGACTCAGTCATGGATCCAATGCGTATACCTTTTAGTAAAAAATGACGAATTTGATGCCTTACTGACCTCGTTTCCATGTCATAAAACTGTCATAAGAAAAACAGCTGCTTCTGTAAGTTACTAGAAATAAGACACTTAAAGTGGCGGAGTGGACGGGACTCGAACCCGCGACCTCCGGCGTGACAGGCCGGCGCTCTAACCAACTGAGCTACCACTCCCATGGGGCTTTTGTTGGAGCGCGGATTTTAGCCGTCTAGTAGGCTTGGCGCAACCGAATTTATCTCAGAAAACGCCGTTATCCCGAATATTTGGTGCATTATTTAATCTGATTACGTATCAGATAAGGTTTTTGCTTGGCAATGCTGAACTAATAGATGAAACACATCTCTAGCCTCGACAAACTCATCTTCTGACAATTTTTCAGGAAAATCACCAATCAGAATAGGCCAATCGTCCTTACTTTCCGGAATTCTCCCATGAGATCCCCCAATCATCTCTGCCTTCAGCGGTATCAGATCCATTAAATACCGAAACCCAAGTTTCTTCCTAGAAATTTTCATTGCAAGCTTCAACAACTTAAATTTGATCTCAGGATCAAAGAATAGCTCAACTGGATCATAACCAGGTTTTCTATGAATATCCACGCACCTAGCATAATCAGGAGCCAATTGATCATCCTCCCAAAAATAATAAGTGAACCAGCTACTCTCATCAGAAACAGCAATCATATCCCCGGCCCTATCATGTCTAAGCTCTAACTGATCCAATTCGACACCTGATATGACCTGCCCAACCCCTTCAGTTGATCTTACTACTTCTAAAACCTCATCATGTAAACTCGCATCATTCAAATAAATGTGAGCGACCTGATGATCCGCTATCGCAAAAGCTTTACTAGCCCCAAGATCAATCATCTCCTTACCGAGCTCGTCCTTAATTGTTAGCCAACCCTTGCCCCGAAAAATCCTGTTAAGATGGACAGGTTTATTGACTGGAGTAATACCGTACTCGGAAAGAACCACAACCTTAACGTCCCGGGACACATAAAAATCTAGGAGATCTTTAAACACTCCATCAATTGCCTTTAATTCTTTTGCCACTTCAGGATGGTCCGGCCCGAATTTTTGAAGGCAATAATCCAAATGAGGAAGATAGACAAGGGAAAGGGACGGTGAGTTCTTACGCTCAATCCACTTGGCAGATTTAGCAATCCATTGAGTCGATTTGATTCCCGAATTAGGACCCCAGAACGAAGGGAAAGGGAAAGGACCTAAATCCGCCTTAATCTCCTCCCTCATGCCCATTGGGTTAGTATAAACGTCAAACACCTTCCGCCCGTCGGGAGGATAAATAGGCCGAGGAGTGATAGAAAAATCAGCCGACGAATACATGTTATACCACCAGAAAACCTTCGCGCAGGTAAAATCAGGATCACTCTCTTTAAGTACCTCCCAAAGCTTTGGGCCCTCTACAAGATGATTGGACTGCTTCCAGAACTGGTGTTCCGCCAATTGCCTAGAATACCAACCATTAGCGACAATTCCATGCCCGCTAACAGAATTACCGGTCAAGTAAGTTGCCTGTGCAGTACAAGTGAGTGCAGGAAATGCCGGTTTTATTACAATTTCAGGCATCGCAGCCATATAAGCTGCGATATTTGGTGTGTTTTCACCAATATGACGACCGGTCAGTCCAACGATGTTTAATACTACGCTACGTTGCACAGTACCAATATCATAGTTTCCTAATGCCAAGGAAGCAAACAACTATATCTTAGATACTTGCCTAGATGAAGTATTAAGGTAAAATTCAGATCAAATGCGAACCCCATTTATTACTGCACGTCGTTCAGGATTCACTCTCATCGAACTCCTCGTTGTCATTACCATTATCGCCATCCTTGCAGCCGTATCAGTACCTGTTTTCAACATGGTCAAAGATGGAGCCAATTCATCCAACTCAAAAGCTAACCTCAGAAACATCGGCACAGCACTCAATGCTTATCAGGGACAGAACGATGGAAAATATCCAGCAATTGAAAGCAGTGATCCTGAAATAGAATTCCTTGATAACTGGGTCTCTGAATTAGTAGTCACAACAAACGAAGGAATAGATATTGAAGTACTACGAAGAGATCCCCGGACAAAAGACTTTGTGTCCCCAGGCATTAAGTGGAAGACCCCTTCAGGCGGATTTTATAAGCCAGAAAATATCCATAATACTTACGCCGCAACAGATACTCTCCAAGGATATGATGCGGATGAAAATCTCACCCCTAACAGGGGAAGACACACAAGTGGAATTGAAAGACTCTCAGAAACAATTCTCTTAGTCGAATCACAACAAGAAGGCAGCAGCCCAAACTGCAGAGGATGGATATCATGGGACCAAGCCTCTTCTGACTTAGCATCTGGCGAGGAGACTTCAACCATTGTTGATTTCAGGTATAAAAGATCATTGAATGCCCTGATGGGAGATAACAGCGTGCAAAGCTTCAATGAATCGGACGCCGCTAAAATACGAGAGTGGAACTGGATAGGCGAAGACTATCAGGAAAATTCCCGTTAATCTTATTTCTTCGGACCAGGTTCCTGCTCAGACGTGCCGTCCTGTATGTGCAGGTAGGTCCCCTTCTTGTTGCCAACAATAATATCCGGTCTCTTGTCCCCACTGATATCCTTTACAAGGAACTGGGTTCCAACACCTGAATCATCATCGATCTGGTAAGGTATAAACTTGGCCTGACCCGACTTTTTGCCGGGAACAATCTTAAACCAATAAAGCACAGCAGCCTCATTTCCTCCGGGATCGTTCCCGTTATGAGCCCACCATCTCTTACCTGTAATGAGGTCCTTCACACCATCACCATCCATATCAACCAATTGCGCTGAATGGGCCTGACTGAAGCGAACTCCGTACGGATTGTCCTCGGTCTTGGGGCCAGTTATAACATGCTTCTTCCATATCTTTTTCCCGTTCTCGGCTTCTGCCTGCTCGAACCAGGTCAGCCCATAGTTGTGAGCCGCAGCCGCGGTATAAATGTCATTGTCTCCGTCCCCATCAAAGTCATAGGCAAACATGTCAGCTCCTCCCGGACCAGTGAACTGAAAACGGTACTCTTTCCATAAAGGGTCCCCATCCAATGAATCTGGCTGCATCCACCAGTGATCCTTATCAAGAACATCCATTTTCCCGTCCCCATTAACATCACCTACCCCGAGCCCATGCGTGTACCTGCCACCAGTGGACTTTGGTGGTGAAATATTATGCCTCGTCCACTTCTCGGTAGCCTTTTCTTTTTTGAAAGTGAAGTACACGAACTGCCCCGCGACCGAACCTACCATGTCAGGCAAACCGTCACCCGTAACATCCGTAAACTGAGGAGACTCATTTTCCAATGAATCCATTGCAACGTGGGGTTTCCAGGGACCCTTACCCTTTGGATTCTCATGCCAGAAGACTTTCTGTCCCGGATGAGTTACCCGGATCACGTCATCCCAGCCATCTCCGTTAATATCATAGGCCCAAGTATTAAAATTAGGAGCGTAGCCCTTTGGTTTAAATTCCTTGGTATCATAAATTTCATGCCTCTGGGTAAAATCAGGGCCAGCGTACCAATAAGGACCACTCACAATATCCATTTTACCATCATCATTGAAGTTCCCGGCAGAGGCACCCTCAGCGTAGAATTTGTCAGTCAATTTCAAACGCTTAAACTTTGGAACTTCTTCAGCAAAGGTCGCGTTATTAGCGAAAGTGATAATTAGAATAAGTGAACTGATGGCTTTCATTTTGTTTGTTCTAGCACCTTAAACTCGTAATGAAAAGCCTGATAGGCATACTCTAGTTTGAAATCCCTTCTCTTTTCTGTTCTATTCTATGTTGTATGCGCTTAAATGATGGTAAAGCTCAGACTAAAAAGCATTAAATTATTCCATAACATCCAGAAAATTAAGAGCCTACGTAAATATACACTCAATTATTAATAATAATCTAAAATGAGCAATTCCAGAACAGAACGTGACACGATGGGTGAAATGGAGGTCCCCGAAGAGGCTTTATATGGTGCAAGCACTCAGAGGGCAGTACTAAATTTCCCAATTTCCGGTGAGAGCTCAAGTCCAGGGCTCATTCATGCTTATGGCCTCATCAAATGGGCCGCTGCACGCGTGAACGGTGAGCTGGGACACGTCGATAAGGAACTGACAGCCCAGATCGAAGTTGCTGCTCAGGAAGTGTACGAAGGAAAACTTGATGAGCACTTCCCCGTCGACGTTTACCAGACAGGGTCCGGCACCTCTACCAACATGAATGCCAATGAGGTCATAGCGAATCGCTGCTCCCAAATCGCCGGCAAACCCATCGGCTCCAAGGATCCGGTTCATCCAAACGATCACGTGAATCAGGGACAGTCATCGAACGACACTTTCCCAACGGCCATGCATATCGCTACGGGAGTTGCCATCAAGGACACTCTGGTCCCTTCACTGGAAAAACTTCAGTCAAGCCTTCAGAAAAAGTCCGAAGAATTCCATGACATTCTTAAAATTGGTAGAACTCACCTCATGGATGCTACTCCAGTGAGGCTCGGTCAGGAATTTGGCGGATACGCTAAGCAGGTCGAAAGGTGCATCGACCGGGCTCACAAAGGCCTCAAAGCCATCCATGAACTTGCACTGGGTGGCACGGCCGTAGGTACTGGACTCAACTGTCACCCTGATTTTCCAGGCAAAGCAATCGAATTCATCGCTGAGAAGACCGGAATCGAGTTCAGGGAAGCCGAGAATCACTTTGAAGCTCAGGCAGCTAAAGACTCTCTAGTAGAGTGCCATGGCCAATTAAACACGATCGCAGCAAGTCTATTCAAGGTAGCGAACGACATACGTCTCCTAGGATCCGGGCCGAGATGCGCGATCGGTGAAATTAGCCTCCCCGCGACCCAACCCGGCTCTTCAATCATGCCAGGTAAAGTGAACCCCGTCATGTCGGAAGCCGTTACCATGGTCGCCGCTAGAGTCTTCGGTAATCAAACTACCGTAAGCTGGTGCGGTGCCAACGGCCACTTTGAGTTGAATGTTTTCATGCCGGTCATGTCCAAAGCCATCATGGAATCCATTGAACTTTTAGGGTCTGTCTCTGAAGCGTTCAGCTCACGTTGCGTCGATGGGATCACTGCTAACACTGAACGCTGCAATGAATTAATTGAATACTCACTGTCCATGGTCACTAGCCTTGCCCCCATCATCGGTTATGAGGTGGCTGCTAAAATTGCCAAAGAATCCGTCAGCTCAGGGAAGACTGTTAGGGAGCTTTGCAAAGAACAGTTGAGTGAGCTTAATATCACTGAAGACGAGCTCAATGCGGCATTAGAACCATCGAGCATGACCGAACCCAAAGCTTAAAACCCTCTATACATAGCAGTTATGTGGCTTTCTGGGTTCTTTTCTTGATCATCAAGGACTTTTGTAGGTACCTTGAATAATAACTTAAGAAAACCGCATGAAAAAAAACTCCGACCGTCGAAAATTCCTTGGCACTGCTATTGGAGCAGGAGCTGGCCTCTCACTCCCTTTCACATCAAGTGCAAAGTCAGTCAAGAAACCAAGCCATTCCAGTGAAACGCTGGTCACCCAACTCTATAAATCGTTGAACGAAAAGCAACGCTCAGAGATTTGTTTTGATTTCGATCACAAGTTACGATCCGCAGTCAATAACAACTGGCACATCACCAAACCTCGTCTCGGTAAAGCATATACTCCCGAACAACAGGAACTGGTAAAAGAAATATTCATGGGCCTTCACAGCGAACAATACGCTAAGGCCGTTTACGATCAGGTCGTCCATGACAGTGGAAAGGCAGGTTTCGGAGACTCCTCAATTGCCCTCTTCGGTAAGCCAGGGACCGGAAAGTTTGAATTTGTCCTTACCGGACGCCACTGCACGCGGCGTTGCGACGGTGATTCTGTTGAAGGCGCCGCTTTCGGTGGCCCCATCTTCTATGGACACGCGGCTGATGGTTTCGTTGAAAAGCCGGACCATCCCGGGAACGCCTACTGGTATCAGGCAAAGCGAGCCAATGAGGTCTTCCAGATGCTAGACGGCAAGCAGCGCAAGATTGCACTCATCGATGAGTGCAGGGACGAGGAAGCTACCAAGACTGTCGAATTGACCGGAAAGAAGAAAGGTCTCGAGGGAATCCCATTAACAGAACTGACAGCCGATCAAAAAGGCAAGGTCCGTGAAACATTAGTCGACATTCTGGCACCTTACCGTTCTAAAGACGCTAAAGAAGCCCTCAAGCTTGTTGATGACGCAGGCTTTGATCACCTGCACATGGCATTTTCCGAGAAGGAAGACGTTGGCAAGGACAAGGTATGGGACGTTTGGCAGATTGAAGGGCCATCAATGATATGCTATTTCCGTGGTGATCCGCACGTTCATGCATGGATTCATATCCGCGATAAAGCTTAGGATATTCCTACTTTAGCTGAATCCCATTGGACCTTTATCAAATAGTCTTAGACTGTTTGATAAATAGAATCCTGTTTAGATGATTATCGTAGTGTAGCTTTGAGCCTCAGGAATGTGGGTTTTGTTTTTCCACTAATTACGATGTGATAAAGCATATATTCTGGTTTCCCATCATCCCCTTTGACCTCTATACTCACGATTTTTTCATCATTAGCCCATTCGATTAAATCTTCTGACCACTCTGGCACTAAAGTCACACCCACGGCATTTTGATTCTTTTCTAATTTAATCTGGAGCCGCTCCTCTTGATTTCCATCAACTTCAACTGTCACCAGATCAACATTAATAAGATCAGATTCATTTTCGAAGGCTCGAGGATTGGTTCCCATCGCGAACTCAACTAAGGCACTGCGCCCATCATTGTCCGCGTCAGAGTTAGCTTCAACGCCACCATTCTCCTGTGACCAGCTAGCAAAGGTCTGCCCCTCAACAATTACCCCTTCCTCACCTGGAGACCCACCAACTACGGAACTTAGTTGCCAGTTCGTTGCGTCATTGTGGTCCGGGTTCGAGTCCGGAGAAATCAATTCAAGGCTGAATCCGTCACCGTCAGCGCCCTCGGGCCAAGGTTCCTTATCATTATAGGTGAAGGTGCGGATCGGATTTCCATCAGCTCCACTGATCGTTATTGTCTCCCCGTCATTACTGAGTCCCGTACTACCTTCAAATTCACCAATAATCTTCGCCGCTGCGGCAGCACCATATCGATGCGCAAATGCGGCAGCATCTTTCACCAGAAGCACTCTCTCGCCGGATCCGACCATTGATTTAGACCCATTATTAAAATTAAAGTCGACCCCATCCGTGAAAGCAGACCCTAGAAGTGAGACGGGACTGTTTCCAATATTTAACAATTCAATGAATTCG
The DNA here is from genome assembly GCA_014239335.1 of Verrucomicrobiales bacterium. Lineage (GTDB taxonomy): Bacteria > Verrucomicrobiota > Verrucomicrobiia > Verrucomicrobiales > DEV007 > EC70. The sequence continues at coordinate 948 of JAAZZC010000007.1, read as the reverse complement.
AAGTCATCACGCTTGGTAAAGCCTAGCAAATCCTCTTCGTCCGTCTCCTGCTCTGGACGATACATGAATTCAGAGACGACAAGATTATTCTCATTAACTGCTGCGTCACCAATGACGTACGTTTCCTGTGAAGGAGCGCTCCACAAATTACCATCAAAGGCCCTAGCCGTTACGACTGCCGAGTCCTTCAAAATTAGAGGAGTCGAAGTGACTGTGTGATTGACATCGAGGTAGGCACGGAAAAGAAAGTCTGAACCACCGGCAGAAGTGTTCATGGCCTGCACAGTGAGTACATTTTTCCCTTTGCGTAAGAGTTCTTTAAACTCCATCAAGTCAAAACTAGGCAATGAAGATTCTCTGACGACTAAAGAATCCAACCTGGATTTTGTTGCCCTCGAATCAAAGGAAAGCTCATCAGGAGCCTGAAAGCTCACGACCTTCTGACCATTTAGGAAAGCGGCAAATCCATCATCAATCATAGCTCGCATAGTTAATGAGTTGATGTTTTCCAGATTCTCAAAATCAAACTCGTAACGGACATACGCTGAAGAAGATCTTCCGGGAGACCTCATCAATTCGTATAAATTAGTAACTGCATAAGCTTCGAGTGGACCTCCGGGGCTTTCATAGCCCATGCCATTAGCGCCTACTGCCCAGTCCCCATCATCAAAGGATTCCTTAGTCCATGTCAAACCTAGTGAGTCATCGGTCGGAACATAGTATTTGCAGGTAGTTTCACTTGAAATAAGAACCTCATCAATTGGACCTCCCTCGAATGGAATGGATCCCGCGGCAACGGCTCCGCCTTCGACTCTCGGATCCGTACCATCAAGAGTGTAGTAGACCTGCGCGTTCGGAGAACTCATGATCACTTCAAATCCTGAAGGAACGACCCCCCCAGGCTTGGAAAAGTCTGGAGGGCTGTACTTTGAAAGTTGCCCATCGATC
>JAAZZC010000244.1 GCA_014239335.1 Verrucomicrobiales bacterium | reverse complement strand
TAGATAATGTAAGTGTTATCTATTTCACCCATCGCCTCAAGCTTCTTGAGAACTCGACCAATCTGTGTATCAATATTTTCACTGCACGCAAATTGCCGGCCAATCTCATTACGTATAGTGAGCTCATCGCGACGGTCCCAGACTCCCCTCACTGCCACTTCATCACGAACATTCATATGTGTATTATCGAAAGGATGTTTCGGTAAATAATTAACCGGTAACGGAGGCTGTTTTGCGTTGGCAGGAGGAAAAGCTTCCTTATTATTATGATTAACTGCACCATATTTAGCTAAAAGATCAGGCTTACCATCCCTCACATCATGAGGATGGGAAAAACCGAAATATATAAAAAAAGGGTCAGTGTCCTTTGTAGACTCACGATCATTAAGGTAGTCTAAAACCTGCTCAGCGTGCCAGGCACTTCCTCCTTCGTCAGTCCCTCCACGGCGCGTCCCGTCGCGGCGAACCTCAAAGAGTTTATTGGCAGCCTCGTAACTGTTACCATTCTTGCAAGTCCGCATCGTGTCATATCCAGCCTCATTAAAGACAGCCGGCAACGTGTACTTAATCAAATTTGGTGGAACCATCTTTGAATTATTGACGTGTGGATTCATGATTCGTCCAGACTTGTCGGGAACATGCCAGAGTGTACGGCCCGTCATAATCATATGCCGCGATGCCGTGCAAACGCCTCCGACCCAGGAACCCATTTGGTAGGCACCATCAATTACCATGCCTTCAGCAGCCATTTTCTCCAGCACCGGTGCATTCATGACGCTACGAGTGTTATAGAACTTGAAATCAAAAGGTGACTGGTCATCAGCAATGATGAAAAGGATATTCGGTCGCTTACCAATTGCATGACTGGTCTCAAATAAAGCCGAAGAAACCATCAAAGTTAAAATGAGTGTCGTAATAGCCTTCATGGTCTAATTAATGGGTAGAGTTTAATTATTTTCGCTAAAGAGTTGTTTCAATTCAGCAAGCTTTGGATCATTAATGAATAGATAATTTTCCTGAGCCCTATAAGCATCGGACCGAGCCTTTTGTAGTTCTTTATATAATAAATCCCCCTTAACTCTATTATGCTCAGCCTTGCGGGACTCTTTGATTTCTTCATCGGAAATAAAGGCCCGCGGATAAGCCTTCTCAAGTTTCTTCTGAGCAAACTCGAGGGCAAGGATCAATTTCTTATAGCCTATTGAGTCTAAATGTTTGCTACGCAGTTTCTCTATTGCCGCTTTGCGCTGGCTATTAGGATAATCAGAGACTTCTGGATTTTGTTCAATAAGATAAGCTTCAATGGCACGTTTTGCTCGATGCGTTGCCTGTAAGAGTTCTTTGTATTTAGGGTCCTCCTTGTTCAACTCCTTGCGTAACGCAAGTGCCTTCTTCTTTATCTCCTTATGTGATCTGAAAGCTGAGGGAAAACGTTCTTTTCTATTCTGATCTAATTCTTCAACTTTCTTTACTAAGGAGCGGTACTCTTCTTGGCGTTGATAGAACCACTCATGAGCATTAGTTTTCCTTATTTCATACTCTTCTTTTAATGGCTTCTTGAAAGGGTGCTTATTTATAGTCGATTTTAAATTTTCAAGATTGGACTCAAATTTTGGTGATTTCCTGGCTTGAAGGATTTGAATGTTATCAAAGGCTGCGGGCTTATCATCGACCTGAAAAGCAAAGTAGGTACGCTCCTTATTAATGATCGGATGATTAGCATAAGCCAAATGATCATGATCAATGTGCGCCACTAAGTGGTCATCGATAAACTCTACAGTCATGGTATACCAACGGTCCGGATCAAAATTATAAGAGCACTCGCTGTGACGATAAGAAAAATAAGGTCCTGAATTATCTTTTGCAGTCTGAATATAGAAATGGTCACGGCGCAAATGAATAACAGAATTGTAGTGACCATCACTTCCAGTAACTAAGCGAATATCTTTCGAATCTTGGAACTGAAAATCAAACCGGATCAGGACATCATCATAGACAGCGTCACGAAGGAATATCCGGGTATTTTCAGTGCCGGTATTAATACGTTGAAGAACACCATTCTCTGCTGACCAGTCTCCATTATACCAGAGCCTCTCACTGGCAGGTCCCGAAAAATGCTCAGCAAAATAAAGCTTCCGGGGATCAGTTAATAATGGCGCAGATGGGATTCGAGCAGAGACTCGGTCACGCCATTCAGATAGCTTCTTCTTAAGCTCAACGACCTTGTTAGGATTTTTATTAGAGATATCTTTTTCCTCAGAAGGATCGTTAACTAGAGAATAGAGTTCAGTAGAACCCGCATCAAACTTCTCGATAAGTTTCCAATCACCGTCTCGCACAGCACCACCACTGAACCCACCAAGAAAATGTGGACGATCGAGCGGGTAATGCCAATAAAGGGGCTGTTCTCTGGGCGCTTTCGGATTTTTCCAGTTAGTAAGTGCTGATGACCCGTCCACCTCGCCTGTCAATTTGATGTTCGCAGCATTCAATATGGTCGGATAAAAATCTGTATTAATGGTCGGCACCTCGTTCACGGTTCCGACCGGAACATTGTCCGGCCATTGGATGATGAGCGGCACTCGGATCCCGCCCTCATAGAGCTGACTCTTCCCGCCGCGGAGCGGAGCATTTGAACAGACGCTGGACTCACCTCCATTGTCACTGGAGAAAATGAATATGGTATTCTCTAAAAGTTTTTGCGCGGCAAGTTCAGCTCGAATCTTGCCGATCCCATCATCAATGCCCTCAAGCATTGCCGCGAGGTGAGGATTATGATCCATGGCCCAATGGTTACTAGGATCACCTTTGCCGAGACCAGCGTCCTCACAAATATAGCAATTCTTGCGTCCTGATTTTCCAGGAGGATGTTTTTTGCGATACTTTTCCACAAGATCGGGCCTACCATTGAGAATAGAATGCGGGGCATAGTGCGAAAGATAGAGGAAAAAAGGTCTTTCTTTGTTACGTCTAATAAAATCAACAGCCTCAAAGTTTAATCGGTCCGTAAGATTTTCTTTTTCACCGAGACGATTCTTCTCGATATCAATCCATCGGATCGGTTGGGTACGAAAGATGTAAGGCCAAGTATTGGCACCATTTCCGACCCCTTTAAGCTCTGATCCAAAGTTCCAGTCAAAGCCATGATCCGTTGGGCGAGTTTCAAATTCCGCCTCATGATAGCTGTATCCGGAAAGGTGCCATTTCCCAATCATCCCAGTCGAATAGCCATTTGCTTGGAGCGTTTCCGGCAAAGTAACTAAGTCGGACGGAAGACGGTTTGCGGAATTGGGTCTGAGATAATCCATGATCCCCAATCTGGCTGGATGCAACCCAGTTAATAATGCCGCACGATATGGAGAGCAGACCGGAGCCGCAGCATAGGCCTGAGTAAATCGCATGCCTTCATGTGCCATTCGATCAAGGTTCGGAGTCTCATTGAATTTATTGCCATAACAGCCAAGTTCTGCCCAACCAAGATCATCAGCCAGGACAAACACAATGTTCGGCTTACGCTCGGCAATTGAAAACGGAACCAATATAAAATGAATTATAAATACGGTAATCTTAAGAACCCTTGTTTTTATTCTAATCATTGGCCGGTTCTATAAATATATTCCGGAAAGAAAGTTAATTGCTCAAAATCTATTTCTTCTTCTCTAAACTCAGTTTAGCAGCCTTCAATGGCATTGCATCAAGCCCTTTTTGGAGAAGATCACGGTCCTTGTCAGCTTGGGTACTGACTCCGGGACTGAGGGGAGTCTTTTCGTAACGGTCAATCACAGCATACAGAGTTCCGTCACGGTAAAGCTTATGACGCTGGTTCTGAGCCCATATAATCTCCTGATCATTAACTCCCTGACCATGCTTGGCCGCGGCCGGCTTATATTTAGGGTAGTAGTATTGAAAAATGAAATCACGGGGATTGCCTTTTGTTCCTAGGCACTGGGGCCAAAAACTGCGACCATCCAGTTTCACTTCCGGTAATTTGGCGCCAGTGATATCGGCGATCGTGGGAAGCACATCTGAAAAATCCACTAGATCATCACTAACGGTCCCGGCAGGAACAGTGCCTGGACAATTGACGATCAGAGGCGCATGGGTTCCCCCATCAGTCGCATAAGCTTTTTCTCCTGTTCGCTTTTCTTTACCATAAGGATAAGTCAGAGACCGGCCAGTACCGTTATCCGTAGTATAAATGATCACGGTCTTCTCACGTAACCCACATTCCTCAAGTGCATCAACGATTCTCCCCACACACTTATCAGCGTACGCTGTCATATCACGAAAGTTCGTAATGCTCTTAGAAATTAGCCTGTTAGCGTCAAGCTTACTATCGGGAGTCTTCAAAAAGGGAGAATGGACAAGCAGCATTGGATAATAAGCAAAGAAAGGCTTGGATCTATTCTTACCAATGAACTCAATCAGGTAATCCGTAAGAATGTCAGGACCATAATCTTTTTCAGTTGTTTCCATGAGTTTCCCATCACGCATAAGACTAGGGTTCCAGAACCTAGAACGCGAAGTGCCCGGATAATTCCATAAGCAGTAATTATCAAAACCACAGGCCGGAGCCAGGGTTCCACGAGATCCCCCGTGAAGCTGCCACTTACCGGCAATAGCTGTCTCATAATTAGCGCCCTTCATCATGTTCCCGAAAGTGACCTCATCCTTGTCCAAGGTTCCAAATTGAACATAATTCCGTATACCATCACGCCCAGTCATTATCTTGACTCGGCTCGAAGTGCACACAGGCTCAGAGTAGCAATGATTGAACTTGGCACCGGTCCGAGCTAAAGCATCGAGCCGTGGTGTAGAAAAAAACTTACTCCCGTAGCACCCATAATTATCCGCAGCCGAATCATCAGCCATTATGAGAATCACGTTAAGCCGGTCATTGGCATAAGAGGTCGGTGCTAAAAAAAAGGCATAAAAAACTATATGAAAAACAAAGGTTTTCATTTTTCCCCGATAAGCTTTTTGAGCTCTTCCTGCATCTCTGAAACATCAAATTCACGGGGTCCTATACCGCCCTTGTAGGCAATGCGACCATCTTTGCTTATGATATACATACGATCAGGCATGGCATCGAAGGCACGTGAAACAGTATCTTTAATATCGTCCACTAATAATGGAACCGAAAGATTCAGCCCAGCCTGACAGGATTGTGCAATCTCTTCACGCTCAGAAAATGTCTTAGGTTGCTCAATTTTCAATGGCGAGGGACGAGAAGAACCCAATGGATGAGCTTCACGAATATAAACCCAATAGAAGTCTGCTTCCTTGCCATAGGTTTCGTACACTTTTTGGAGGCTCCCGGCATCCCTTGAGAAGGGGCCTCAAGTATATGACCCAAAGATAATAACTGAAAGCCGCGTAATATTGTTAAATTCGAGGCTGTCTTTTTTATTCATGAACTGTGCACTGACTTTGGGTGCAGGGTCACCTACATTGGGACCGTTCCCGCGGCCATCTAGTCTTGAAATTGATTGCCTTCTTTGTATCCATGCCTGCCATTCCTTGTCACTGATTTTTTCATCTTTGTCCTTGTCTGCTTCACTCATAATTTTATCAAAGTAGCTCTTCCATTCTTTGGAAGATATTGTCTTATTTTTATCATCATCAATGGCCTTGAATAATTGTTCAGCCAGGTCGGGGCCTCCTCCCTGATTGGGTCTTCGAAATCCTCCACCCTGATTACCACGCCCACCTGAACCATTACGGCCTCGGCTCTGACGCATCGAATTGCGTTCTTCATTCGATAGAAAATTATCTTTGTCTTTATCAAATTGGTCAAAAGTCTCCTTGGGCCCAGGAAATTCTTTGCGGGAGATCTTACCGTCCCCATCAGTATCCATCTGACGGCCAAATCTACTACTTCTGCTCTGACCCTCTTCAGACTGCTGTCGCTGAGCTTTCAAATCAGCTATAGCGAACACTATCAGAAACAAGGCATAACAGATTCTTTTCATATGCTTATTAGGCATTTTTTATGTTAGATTGACCAGATATTTTACTAATTAATTCTTAAATGATACGTGCTATTCCATTCCTTTTATTCTTAGGAATAGGGCTCAATTCCCTAGGTGCAGAAAAATTCTCAACGGGACTCCTTGCAGAGGGAACTAAATGGGAGACCCCTTTTTACCAAAGGGATAGCGGGATAGAAGGACCAATCGTATTCATCACTGGGGGAATACACGGAAATGAACCAGCCGGTGCACGAGCAGCTGAACAGATCCGTCACTGGCCAATCAAAAAAGGTCAGTTGATCATTGTTCCAAAAGTAAACTTACCAGGCCTAAGGGCCGATACCCGGTACTTACCCGTAAAGCCAAAAAAACTACGTGATCTGAATCGTAATTTCCCAAAAACTAATGGCGCACCAAATGCCAAAGATCTACCCGCATCCGCACTTTGGAAGTATCTAAAAAACACCAAACCTGACTGGTTCATTGACTTGCACGAAGGATACGATTTTCATCAGCTCAATTCAGATTCGGTCGGCACCTCAATCATCGACACCAAAGGAAATTTAGCCAATGAGGTGGTGCCTAAAATGCTAAAAGCAGTCAATGCAACGATAACTGATCCCAAGAAAAAGTTCGTCCGCCTACGATATCCGGTCGACGGCAGCATTGCTCGGGCAGCGCATGAGCGTATCGGTGCGAACTCCATGATCTTAGAGACCACTAAAAAAAACCAACCCATATCCACAAGAACACGGCAGCACCGGTTAATGGTCCATGTTTTACTAAGTCACCTCGGAATGGTTGGAAAAAATTCCGTCCATGTCCTCGTTCCTAAAAAATCTAAAGAATTAAAGATCGCAGTTTACGATACGGGAGGAGTAGGCGGAACTGGTCCCAATAGTCTGGACAAGGTCTTTGCAGAAACCAAAATACATCTAAGACGCGTAGGAGCAGTTGACATTCGTGCCAGCACTTTGAGTCAATTTGATCTGGTCATCTTCCCTGGAGGAAGTGGCAGTAAACAGGCTGCCGCTCTCGGATTAAATGGCCGTCAAATTGTTAAAAAATTTATCGAAGGTGGCGGTGGTTATGTTGGTATTTGTGCCGGAGCATATTTAGCTGCTTCTAACTATGAGTGGTCACTAGGCATCAGTAATCACAAGACATTCTGCAAAATCATCAATTTACCTGAAATAGGACCAAAGAGCATGTGGTACAGGGGCCCTTCCGCTCCAGTGAAAATGGAACTAACCGAAGAAGGAAAAGCAATCCTTGGCAACCTTAAAGGACCCTTTGAAGTTCGCTATCATAATGGCCCGATCATGTCCTTCATGGGAAAAGATGGGCTTGGTTCATTTCAACGTCTGGCCACTTTCCGCAGTGAAGTTTCAAAATATAAACCTCAACAAGGGACCATGGTTAATTCACCTGCCATCATTGCAGGTGAATTCGGTGAGGGCCGGGTCCTTTGTATTAGTCCACACCCTGAATCGGATTCGAAATTATACAAACTTCTACAAAATGCAGCTCGTTGGGTAGCAGATTGATACGTGGGTTCGATTCCCAATCACTCGCTCCACCTTCATTTTATTCCAGAAAACAGTACTTTCATCATGCAGCCGCAGCCTTGAGTGCCTTCTGGATAAGCGCTTTGGTTTTTAATGAACCTTCAATGGGGTCCACTCCACGACCTTCAAATTCGATGGAGATCACCCCAGAGTATGAGGAATCATAGATGATTTTGATCATCTTGTAATAATCGGTGTTTGTCTCGTTGCCTTTATCATCGAACTTCAACGCCTTGGCGCACACAGCCGGAGCATAAGGGAGACTCTTAGTCACCCCATCATATCGATCGTAACGACCAAAGTTATTGAAGTCCGGCAAGAGTCCCGCGTTGGGTTTATTTATTTTCTTCATCGCAGCCAAGAGCCAATCTGGGTCCTGTGAGTTGCCTCCGTGAGGCTCTATCACAATCTTTACTCCGGTCCCTTTGGCATAATCACAAAGAGAACCTAACCCTTTGGCAGCATTTTCAAGATTCTCATCACGATTGCCTCCGGAGCGGCAATTAACTCGAATAGCCTTACAACCTAATTGTGCAGCGCAATCCACCCAGCCTTTGTGTTCATCAATTGCTAGCGTACGCGCTTTGGCATCCTTTGAGTCCAACTGATTCTTGGCATCAACCAAAATCAACACATTCTTCATACCTTCTCCAGTAGTCCGTTTAACCAATTCACCAACATACTTTTTGTCAGTGTGTTTTTCCTTAAAGGGCCTATTCCAGTATTCGATATGGGTAATGCCCAGTTTATCCTTCGCTAGAGCCGGATAATCCAGATGATCCAGTTTTCCCGAACCAATCCATCGGTGAAAGGTATATTCCTGAATACCAATCTGAAAACGGTTTGGATCATTTTTATCTTTTGCAAGAAGCGTTGGAGCAAACGAAATGATCGGAGTAGCCAAAGCAGTGCCACCAAGGAATGAACGGCGAGAAAGTGATTTCATGAGCTCAATCATACCGCCCACAATGCAAAAGGGAAGCTAGTTCTTAGAAAACACCTCGCTCAAAACCACCGCTTCAATGAGGTCATGCAACCCTTTGTTGTCCTTTTTCATTTCCTTTAGAATTTCATCAATATGCGGGCGATCAAGGGCGATCAACTCCCTGCCTAATGCGTACGTCAAAAACCTTTCAGTCAGATTACGGGTAAACTGCGGATAACGTTCTACCATTAGCTGACGAAATTTAGCCAACGTCTGAAAAGTCTGGCCATTGGGCAATTTCCCTGAGGCATCCACCGGCAAATCACGACCATATTCCGTGCGCCAGCCGCCAATGGCATCAAAGTTTTCCAAAGCGAAGCCAAGTGGATCGATTTTGCGGTGGCACTCAGCGCACGTTGCTATTTCTCGATGCTTTACTAATTGCTCACGAACGGTAACAGCGCCACGAATGTCAGGTTCGATCACAGGAACGTCAGGTGGAGGAGGCGGTGATGTGTAGCCAAGCAGTTTTTCCAGCGTATAAATACCACGAACAACCGGCGACGTATCCACACCATTAGCCGAGGCAGTCAGAAATGCACCTTGACCGATAAGGCCACCACGTTGACCGCCTTTGATTGAAACACGCTGAAACTCGTTGCCCTGAACTCCTTCGATGCCGTAGTGCAAAGCGAGTTCACGATTGAGAAACGAATAGCCTGCGTCCAAGAATCCGCGCAGCGGCAGATTGTTGTCCAGCACGTGGCGAAAGAACATTTCCGTCTCTTTGCGCATCGCGGTTCCGAGATTGTCGCGATAGTACACTAGAAAGTCTTTTGACGGAGGCATGGTTCCGATGTTGTCCAAATCCAACCATCGACGCACAAAATGCCGAACAAATCGATCTGACTTAGTATCGGCTAGCATGCGTTTCACTTGCGCGGATAAACCGGACCGCAGCTTCCCAGCTTTTGCCAGTTTGAGCAGTATTTCATCAGGAGGTGATGCCCAAAGAAAATATGACAATCTCGACGCCAATGCGACTTCGTTCAATTCACCTTCGCCGAGATTCAAATATAGAAATCCTGGAGAACATAGAATGGCCTGAAAGCCAAGCTGGAGGGCATGTAAGGGCGCTACGCCTTCCTCGAGTTTGCCGGCTACGAGTCGCTGAATCGGCTCCAGCTCTCCATCGACCGGCGGTCGGCGAAAGGCTTTTTCGGCGAAAGCTTTCAAGCGCTGAGTAATCGTCTTGGCGTTTAGCTTGTCCGGTGTCAGGTTGCCATATAATGCCCGGTGCCCATTAGTCGGCCAAGTTTCGAAGTGCGGACCTTCGACGTTGATCTCCCAGATTCGCAGGCGCGGCCCCTGATAAGCCTTAAGTACACCGTGACCCTTCTCGATGCCTCCCTTCATGCCGACGAACGGTTTAAACTCCGGTTTATCAGCGGCCTGAGTCGTCAGTACTCGAACCATTCGCTTGGCCGCCAGAGGGCCATTACTAAAGCGTACTTCCGGTTCGTAGCCAGCTTCGAGGTAGACGTTCCACTGAAACCACTGAGGTTCTTCGTTCGTTAATTCGATGCGCGCCAGTGATGTCATCTTCGAGACGTTACCCGTGCTGGTGACACTGCCGCGTCGATCGACTGCAGCAATTTCCATCACTAATGGATCACCGTTTCGAAAATCCCCCAGAGCTTTGCCATAATCATGAAAGCGGCCCACTGCTGCAGCTCGAACGCGAATGGTATAAATGCCGCTTTGAGAAACGCCGCCTTGCCGAAACAGTGGCAGAAATCCGATGTGTCCACCGCGATAATGGCGGCCGTAAAGATCAGTGTAAGGCGTCTCAGGAATAAAACGGAACCGGCCAGTTTGGAAGAGTTTGGGCAACCCCTTTGAGTCATTGCCTTTGAAGTAGAACGGAGTTTGCTGTGTGTATTTCTTTGATAAAGGCCGGGCCTCGAACTGAGTAGCTCGCCGAATGGCTTCTTCCGCCGCAACAAAATAGTGATCCATCAACCTGCCGGAGGTGACCAGACCGGCTCCATTGTTATCGAATCCATGGACTTTGACCTCTTGGGGGAAATCTTCGGCGGGATTCCAGACGTCGACGTTTAGCCCAAGCAGATCACCGATCGTCTGCCGATACTCCCACGAGTTGAGCCTGCGTAGCACGCTGCGCCCGCCTGAATCACTCAGTTCCATCCGGGCGGCCCTGATCTGCTGAGTCAAATGAGCAATGACCTTGGCACGCTCTTTAGCCGACGGCTGAGGTTCGTCTTCGGGCGGCATGTTTCCAAGATTCAGCTGGTCAACGATTTCCTGATAGCGTTCCAGATCGTCAAGCTTCTTGATTTGCACCGGTAGCGCATCAAAACGACGATCGGCTTTTTGTTTCTGGCTGCCGTGACAACGGATGCAGTTCTGCTCTAGAAACTTCAAAGTCCATTCGTCAGCGCCGGCAATCGAGTTGCCCGCGATCAAAAGTAAAGCGACACATTGGATGATGATTTTCATGGTCTGCCCTACCCGATTTTCATTGGGGAGAACGTTCCCGTGCTCCTACCAAACCGATCCGCTTCAGAACCGAACCATTGCAGCACAGATAGCCACAGGTTTGAAAGCGGAACCCGCTTACGTTGCTCAGCTGGACAAACTAAGTGGCCCTTGTGCTTCAAGTCGCCACCGGCCAGCAACACAGGAAGGTTTCGGTTGCTGTGGCTTGATCCGTCGCTCATGCCGCTGCCGAACACGACCAGCGTATTGTCAAAGATCTGCGCTTCCTTCAATCGGGAAATAAAGCCACTGAGCTTGGCAGTCAGAAAAGCCTCCACGACCCGCAGTTGTCCGATCCGATCATCCGACTTTCCATGGTGGGAGAGTCCGTGATAACCAAATTCTAGATCCAATTCTGCCGTTCGGAAGCCCATCCCGGTTTCCAGAGTCGCGACACGAGTGGAGTCGGTCTGCAATGCCAGAGCCATCAAATCATAAAAAAGAGCCACCTCATCGATATGTTGCCTCTCTTCGTCCAGCACTTCGCCCATCGACGGTTCTGGCTTGGGACGATTGAGCCACTCTTTGGACATCTGCAATCGTCGTTCTACATCGCGGACTGAGGTCAGATATTGATCCAGCTTGTTGCGGTCGCCTGCGTTGAGGGTTCGATTCAAGGCGTTTGCCGAATCACGCAGAGCGTCGAGCGCACTGCCTTGATGTTTCAGCCGCGTGCGTTGCGCTTCCCGTTCGCGTTGAGGCGAATTCACGAATAGACCTCGAAACAGCGTGGCGGGATTGTTGACTGGCGGCACATGAACACCTGCACGAGTCCAACACATATCGGTACCGTTTACGATCCCGGTGTTGATCGAAGAAAAACGTGTGGAACTGCCAACATGCTCGGCAGCGATCTGGTCAAGTGAGATATTCTTTTCCGGAAACCCTGCAGCTTCTTCCTTTTTGATGCTCGTCAGAAAGCCTTGCACTGCCCTGTGCCCACCATTAAGCCCATGGTCCAGATTCGAAAACACCGTCAGATCATCGCGGTGCTTCTCAAGCGGGTTCAGCGTCGACGACGGCACATAGTCCTTCCCGGCCGCCTTCGGAAAAAAATTGCCCGGATAGAAGCCAAGATGATTACCAACGCACACCAATCGCTTAGTACGAGGCGCATCCACCATCGCCTCGCTCTCCAGCCAAGGTAAGGCCAGCACTACACCCATTCCCTGTAGAAACCTTCTACGGTCTACAGGATGGGAATTCGTTAAACGCGTACTAATCATTATCTCCCTTGTGCGGTTATGATAACATCGGCCGAAAGCATCTCAAACAAAATGGACATGCAGTTGTGGAGAAGTCTTTATTGTTCCTGGAATCAGTATTGTGAAAATGCGTTTTTTTGATAGACTGAGGGCAATCATGGTAAAGTCGTTCAACAATTATTCCACGGCATTTACCTGTCTCTGCCTTTTGGCTGCTGGGGGAGTTGTTTGTGCCGCCGAACCTACTACGGAGAGCTTGGCTTTTTTTGAAAAGAAAATCCGGCCGGTTCTAGTGGAGCACTGTTACAAGTGTCACTCGGCAAGCAGCGAAAAGGTGAAGGGCGGATTATTGCTCGACACACGCGATGGAATTCGCAAGGGTGGCGAATCGGGACACGCGGTCGTGCCGGGCGACCTGAAAGAAAGTTTGCTGATTTCCGCTCTGAAACATGATGACTTCGAGATGCCTCCCAAGAAGATGTTGCCGGCGGCGGTGATTGCTGATTTCGAAAAATGGATTCAAGATGGTGCGGCCGACCCCCGTCGCGCAACCCACCTGGTTGCCAAACCGGATTCCATCGATATCGAGGCCGGCCGGAAGCACTGGGCTTATCAGCCACTGAGGACACCGGCCATCCCCGAAGTGACGGATGTCGCCTGGCCTGCCAATGACATCGATCGCTTTATCCTCGCCAGACTTGAATCGGCGGGGCTGCAACCCGGTGCCGATGCGAAGAAAATCACCCTGATCCGTCGGCTCCACTTTGACCTCATCGGCCTGCCACCCACACCGAAGGAAATCGCCCGATTCGTCGACGACAAGTCGACCGAGGCGTAT
>JAAZZC010000008.1 GCA_014239335.1 Verrucomicrobiales bacterium | reverse complement strand
CCCAAATTTCGAGAAATACTTTCTACGGATGCTGAAGGAAAACCAATCTTCGGAGATCCAATCGATCTGAGTGAACGTGAGGTGAGAAATATTGAGGAACGGATTAATAATGTTCTTCGAGAAAAACATCTTTCCTCAAATGAGGAGGCAAAAGCCAAAGATCCTAATTTTAAAGCGATTCGCTGGCTCCCTGCGATGGGTATTAAGCAACTATCGTTCGTTGCTGAGAAAGAGTTTTTGATTCAAATTAAGCGAAAAAAATTGCGTAAATCTTTTCCAGATTCTGTGAAGTTCAGGGACCAGACATCGCTCAAGGGAACGATTTCTAAGCTGACGCCTGGTCTTTATCTTGAGGCCGTAGATCGTATTGATTTGCGCGCCACTGACTCTAAAAATCCTGAGACTAGTTCTTTAGTATGGAAATATCTAGGGCAGGAATCCCCACTGAAAAGCCATTCAGATGATGAGGCCACGGATGAAGATCACGGAGGCGACAAAGATCATGCAGTCATTGGCTACAATGAAGATGAGCAGAAAACTAAAGATGCTAGCGCTCCGCACGATCCCAAGGATGAAGCTGAGAAGGCCAAAAGGATTTTTCTTGGGGCTAGGGAAGCTGTATTAGCAGAAGCTAAAGCGGATAATAAAGAAGCTGAATTTGGAGAAACGCTTAATCACTCGGTATTAAAGTGGAAAGATGAGGAGGGGGAAGTTCTTGCCAGTCATGCGCCAATCGTGGTGCCATGGGATGACGTTAAGCTTTATTCTAACTTTACTCCTAAGTGGAACACTTATTATGCGATTTATTTTACGCTGACAGGCTTGCATGGTCTGCATGTATTACTTGGAGCGATAGTATTATTATACTTTGCGGTGTTTGGTAGGAAATTATTTGATAAGAATCCTGAGCACATGACGAATAGGGTGGAGGTAGGTGGACTCTTTTGGCACTTTGTGGATCTTGTTTGGATCTTCCTTTTCCCAATCCTTTATCTCATGTAAATGACTGAACTCACTGCCAATAACAAATTATATTGATACAAAGATGGCTGATACACCTGAAGAAATTCTAAAAGACATGAAGAAATACTGGCGCATAGGCTGGATACTTCTTGGGTGCACAGTCTTGACTGTGGTAGTGGCAGAGATAACGCCAAGTATTACTATCGGATTAGGTATAGCGACAGCGAAGGCTGGTCTGGTGGCTTTGATTTTCATGCATCTCGATCATGAGAAGTCACTAATTTATAAGGTCTTGTTATACACGGTCTTCTTTGCAATAGGTCTGATGTTCCTCACGCTCCTAGCCCTTTACGATCCAATCATCGCCCCCTCTAGCAGATCATACTAAAATGTCCCTTAAGAAATTTCATATTCTATTCATTAGCCTAGCAACTCTTTGTTTGGTAGGATTTGGGGTATGGTGTTTTGTGGGAACTTTTCAAGTAGGGGATGGTTTTGTGGGTGATTTAACAAAAATTAAATATTTATGCGGAACTACTAGCATTGCTCTCGGTTTGATTACCTCTATTTATGGGGTTTGGTTTTACCGCAATAAAATTAAATATTTTGAGATTACAGAATCATTTTCAACAAAAGTATGAATATTTTAACTTGCCCAATTTTATCCTGTGCTACCTGCATGAGCAGTCGTGGTGAAGCTGTAACTGATGCGGCGGGGGTGGCTATTCTTTTTATGCTTATTATTCTGATTGGTGTTTTTGGAGGGATATTTAAGTTTATGAGATACTTGTCCCAGTGCGAGCGTAAGGCTGTGGGGAGGCGATAAAAATTTTAAATTCAAGATACAAAAATGAATATTCTAGGATTGATTAACGAACTCATTGGTCTGCCAGAGTTGGCTTCCGAACATGGGGGCATGGTTGACCACATGCTAGAGATGGTGCACTGGTTAGTCGCTGTTCTTTTAATTGGGTGGTCTGTATTTTTTGTTTATTGTCTGATTCGATTCAGGCAAAAGAAAAACCCGAAGGCAAGTTATGGCGGGGTCAATGGCCATGCCTCAACGCATGTTGAGGTTGCAGTCGTTGCCATTGAGGCAATTCTTTTACTTGGTTTTGCATTTCCTCTATGGGCAGTTCGGAGTGCAGAGTTTCCTACGGGTCCAGATGTGATTAAGGTGAGGGCCGTCGGAGAGCAATTTAAGTGGACGATGCATTACCCTGGCCCAGATGGTACGTTCGGAATGACAAAGCCGGAACTAATCAGTGGAGATAATCCACTTGGACGTGATCTGGAGGATCCAAACGGCAAAGATGATTTTCTCTATACTGAACTGGTCTTGGCAAAGGATAGAGAATGCATTGTCACAGTATCTTCGAAAGATGTGATTCATAATCTAGCCTTGCACCCGATGCGCATGGCTCAGGATGCAATTCCAGGAAGTATAGCGGACATGTGGTTCAAGCCTATTAAGACGGGCAGATGGGAGACAGTCTGTGGGCAATTGTGTGGTGCGGGGCATTCAGGTATGGTTGGATACATGGAAGTCAAAACACAAGAAGACTTCGATGCTTGGTACAAGGAAAATACCCCTTCTCCAAAACCAGAAAAATCTTCTGGAGACTCTAATGAAGAGGGAAAAGCTAAATCTTAGTGGGCATCATCAGTTCATTTTTTTGAATTGATTGCTTCATTTCTTCTGATCTGTAAGGATTAAAAGCAACTTGTACTTAGTTGAATGCGATCAGGAACATTGGACTAAGTAATTTTAAAGCTTATTCTACTTAAGAATATAATTGTGGAACTAAGCAAAACACCTGAATCATCAACTGATGATAGCCTCAATTTCACGAGGCAAGATTTTCTATTACTTACCAAGGCAAGACTAAGTTTACTTGTTATTATTACTACCATTTTTGGGTACTTGCTCGCACTAAAATCATATGGAAATCCCATGGATTGGTGGAAACTCATTCATACCGTGATCGGCAGTGCTTTTGCCGCTGCCGCTGCTTCAGTTTTCAATCAATTGATGGAAATTGATATTGATGCAAAGATGGAAAGAACTGCAGACAGACCTCTCCCTTCTAAGAAAATTAAGCCAGCTGTAGCATTTATAATTGGTTGGATATTGGCTGCTTGTGGGATCATGCATTTGGGCGTCAAGGTGAATTCACAGGCATCCGCTTTTGCTGCAGCGACCTTATTTACTTACATGTTTATCTATACCCCAATGAAGCGGCGGAGTGGATCTAACACGTTAGTAGGAGCTGTTTCTGGAGCCCTGCCTCCATTGATCGGATGGACGGCTGCCGATGGGGGGATTTTATTTGTACAGCCATGGTTTCTTTTTGGTCTTTTGTTTTTATGGCAATTGCCGCATTTCATTGCTATCAACTGGATGTATCGTAAACAATATGAAGACGCTGGTTTTGTGATGTGGTCTAATGGGGATGAGAGCGGGAAGAGGACTTCTTTGTTAGCAATTACCTTTAGTGTATTATTATTATTGCTAATGTTAGTTCCTTTATTTTATGGATTTGTTAACGTATGGGCAATTGTTGGGCTTGTGCTTGCTACTGGAGTGATGGTTAAATATTCTATTAATTTTAGTAAGAGCAGACTCAGAAAAGATGCGAGGGGATTGTTTCTCTATACTCTTATTTTTTTACCAGTGTCTCTAGTTTTATTATATTTAGGATGGAATTCATAGATTTAGTAGATCTCAAGAAAACTTAAATTCGTATTATTAATAAGATGGAATGACTTTTCGTATCAGTCAAAACTTCAAAAATCAGGTAATAGTATAATGAATTATACTACTAAGACGGTCTGTATCTTAATCGCAATAATGCTGTCTGGCATTCTGGTGTATTACAGTTGGCTAAGAACAGTCCAACGGCAGTTAGTAGATGGTAAGCCTCCAATGCTTCGTCCCGTGGATCGATTTAGGTCTGATGGTCACAAGGGTAAACAGGTTGAGCTCTTCGATGATGATAATGTGCTGTACGT
>JAAZZC010000009.1 GCA_014239335.1 Verrucomicrobiales bacterium | reverse complement strand
TACGGCCGGCCAGGCCCAGTCGGTCGCTGACAATTGGCATCAGTGGCGTGGTCCGGAAAATAATGGGGTCTCCCGCACCGCGGATCCACCGGTAGAGTGGAGCGAAGAGAACAATGTCGCGTGGAAAATCGAAATGGTAAAGAAGAGAACAGCGGAGCCAATCTTCATAATAATATCTTTAGGGGCGGGAATAACCTCTCGAAGTTTCATATTTTGGAATTTGTTATTTCTTAATAAGAATTCCTCTAAATATTTTAAATTAAGATAAATTATTTTCTTTATTTAATGTGCCTCTCCTTGAAATTCAATCGTGCCCACGCTGACAATGAGCAAGTTAAGTGGAGGCGAGGGGAGTTGAACCCCTGTCCTCATGAGACTCTGCTTAAGCGTCTACATGCTTATTTGGTGCTTATTATAGAACAGTAAGTGCATCCAAAAAACTCAGTTGTTCCGTTTGCCCTGTTTTATTTTAGCTGACTGCGCGGACACCCCGAAGAAAGCCTAGCCTGTTGTCGTCGCCTCGTCCCCCTAACAGGCGTCAGGAGCGAGGCGTCGCTGATTAAGCAGCGAGAGCTAATTCGTTAGAATCTGCATTTATATGTTTTGATCTGCTTTTTTACGAGGCCAACAGATCATCCTCGGCATGCAACTCAAGTTTCATATCATCAGTCGAAACCAAAACGCCCCCAAATTGTATTAGTGAACCATCGTACTTTACTGATTAAATTGCAAGTCGCCTAAAAAGGACAAAGAACAATCCCTAGGCTTGAATCCCTACCTGCAAGGTATAGAATCAAGTTTTAAAATGAAGATTTCTAAAAAAGCGGAATATGCTATGCGGGCAGTCATTGGGATTGCACGCAACCCCAGAAACGTTCCGCTTCAAATCAGTGAACTTTCCAATTCCGAATCCATACCTATAAAATTCCTCGAACAAATTCTCTTATCACTCAAGAAGGCCGGGACACTGAGAAGTAAAAGAGGAGCCAGCGGCGGATACTATCTGAAAAAAGATCCCTCAGAAATATCATTAGGAAGCATCCTCGAAATTATTGACGGCCCATTTGACCCGATAGGTTTATCCACGGGCAATAGGCCAGGGACTGGACTCGAGGAATGCTTTTCTGAATTAAGTGAACTCGTCATCAATCATCTCGATCAATGCAGTATTCATGACATCATTGAAAAGGAAAAACCGGAAGGACTACTTGCCTTTGAGATTTAATTTCACTGTCAAAAAAATAAGATGACCGACTTCTTCGAAAATGAAGTTGAAACTGAATCAGAAGATTCAGATTTATCGATCGACTCATCGGTCCCATTAGCCGCACGCATGAGGCCCCGATCACTGGATGAATATGTCGGGCAAAAACATATCCTGGGTGAAGGAAAGCTGCTCAGAAGAGCAGTCGAAGCTGACCGTTTCGCTTCATTAATATTTTACGGTCCTCCCGGAGTAGGTAAAACGAGCTTAGCCAAAGTCATATCCAATCATAGTAAATCACGTTTTCTTAATTTGAGTGGAGTCGAAAGCAATGTCGCAGAAATACGTAAGTCAGTAGAGTCCGCCGAGTCGCTTAACAGGTTACATGACTCCACAACTACATTGTTTGTTGATGAAATACATCGTTTTAACAAGGCGCAGCAGGATGTTCTTCTCCCGCACATTGAAAGAGGAACAGTCAGGTTCATTGGTGCTACTACTCATAACCCCTTCTTCTATGTGAACAGTCCATTAGTTTCCCGCTCACAAGTCTTTGCACTGGAACCATTACAAGATGAGGACCTTGAAGAACTAATTAATCTTGCCATCAAAGATTCAGAACGAGGATACGGTAAACTTAAGATTAAAATAGCTAAAGAGGCCATTAAGTTACTTGTCACAAAATCAGATGGCGATGCCCGAAAGTGCCTGAACGCACTTGAACTTGGAGTCATAACGACAGAACCGAACAAGTCTAAGACCATCAACTTTGATATTACAGTCGCAGAAGAATCGATCCAGCAGAAGACAGTCGTTTATGATGGAGACGGGGATGCTCATTACGATACAATAAGTGCGTTCATTAAATCCATGCGGGGATCAGATCCAGACGCTGCCCTGTACTGGTTGGCAAAAATGTTATACGCAGGAGAAGATATAAGATTCATTGCACGCAGAATAGTAATCGCAGCTTCTGAGGATGTGGGGCTCGCAGATTCAAATGCGCTGAGGCTCGCAGTGGCCGCGCAGCAAGCAATAGATTTCATTGGCTTACCCGAAGCACAAATTACACTGGCTCATGCAGCAGTATACATTGCGACTGCACCAAAAAGTAATCGCTCCTATGCAGGCTTAATGGCGGCAAAAAAAGATATCGAGGAAGGAAGAACTCTCGCAGTGCCTAAGCATCTAAGAGACGGACATTACAAAGGAGCAAAACAGTTGGGCCACGGTGAAGGTTATTTATACAGCCATGATTTCGAGGGTGGATACATTCCACAAGCGTATCTCCCAGAAGGCCGGCAATACTATGAGCCTACTGAAAATGGGCAGGAAAAACGGATCGGGGAAAGGCTGCAGTACTGGCGAAATCAGTTCGAAAAAGCTTCAAAAGCTAAATAAATCAGCTTAATAGAGAGGAAATTTGTCATGTTTTTAATTTATTTATGGTAATTATAGTTAATCGTGTTATTAATAGTAATACATTATAATTTTAATAACTATCTAAATTCAGTAAAGCTTAAATTATTGGGCTTTGGCTTTAAAAATAGAATCAATGAATACGCAACCCACAGAATTTGGCAACCAACGCTTCAACCTCACTCGCCTGCATGACGCTGAGATCGAGTTAATTAGCGGAGAGGTCATTTTTGAACTTGAGCTAAAACTCTACAATAAAGCTCAGAGATTATTTTTAGGAATATTGGACAGTCATAGGCTCGAAGCTAAATCAATGAACCTTCAGGGAGGCATCGCTGTCTCACTAAATGCCAGTAATGGTGAAGTCAATGATCCAATCAATGGACAAGGAGTCATAGGCTATCTTGATCAATCACAGATAGAATCTGAAAACTCTATTTTTATGTGCTTAGAATTTGAAAAAATAAAGAGTATCTACATCCCAAAACTCACTGTAGGTGAAGAAAAGATTCTACTCCCTGCCCTTCATCTCCCAGAATTTAAATCGATCAGCTTGGTCGTTGGAAATTCCGGAAATAAGAATGAATCCGAATTCACTAATCCACACCTGATGGTTACTGAACTTGACTGTGGCCTAGCGTCCTGAAGCTCTCATAATAACCCAATGTAGTTAGTGAATGAACTAATTGCCTCTGACTTCCTCCTTTTCAGATTCACAGCGCATACGAAGTGACTTTAATTCCCGACTCAGTTCATCCTCGATCTGCTCAGCTTCCTCAAATTGACCTTCCGATAAGGATTCTTTTATCTTGCTGCGAAGAAAGACTTCACGCTCTGCAATTTTAGCAGAGCATTTTTTTTCAATCTCCGAAATCAACTTTTTCTGCTCTTCGGTCAATGATTCCTGCGGAGACTCCTTTTCTAAACGCTCCATGGCAAGTTCGTATGCTGATTTCATAAGAAGACAATATCACAAGTTTTATGGAAAAATCCAGCAATGAAAATGAACGAACCTCTGGAAATTAATGGTTAACATGATAAGTTTTCAGTCCATCAATGAACATCATGAAACCCCAATGGCTACTATGCTTTGATTTTGATGGTACATTCATTGATCCAAATAACAGCACCGACGTTGATCCGCTTCTCATGAGTTCACTCGAAGAGCTTCGTGCTCGAGGTGCTGTTTTTGTCATTAATACCGGTCGATCACTGATTGAGGCAATGGAAGGAATGCACCGGTGCGGCTTACGCGATTTTCCTGATTATTTAATTGCGTGGGAACGTGAAATTTATCAACCAAATCAATTCAGGCGCTGGATCGATTATGGGAATTGGAACAAAAAGTGCCGCAAAGATCACTTAAAACTCTTCAAAAAAAATCGAAAGTTCTTAGATCGATTAAAACTCTTCGTTGAAGGACAGAGCAAAGCAAAGTGGGTCGCCAGTTCAGATGAGCCCGCAGCAATCATTGCTACTAGTGATATAGAAATGGATCAATTATGTGAACTGATTCAGAAGGAACTTATCACCTCGTCACCGAAAAACTTATCATACGAAAGGAATTCAATTTATCTACGCTTTGCACATTCAAGT
Organism: Verrucomicrobiales bacterium; assembly: GCA_014239335.1. Taxonomy (GTDB): domain Bacteria; phylum Verrucomicrobiota; class Verrucomicrobiia; order Verrucomicrobiales; family DEV007; genus EC70. Next base: position 6,058 of record JAAZZC010000009.1, on the reverse strand, counting down.
TATAACAAAGGAACCGCGGCCGCCTCACTCGGAGAACTAATAGGAGTTCCTTCTAAGAACACATTTGTGATCGGGGACAATCATAATGATCTCTCGATGCTAGATAAAGGAATTGCATCAATGATTGCCTGTCCTGCTAATTCCGTGCAATCAGTTAAAGATAAAGTTAAAAAACAAGGTGGCTATATAGCTTCACAAAATTCAGGTTCAGGAGTCGCAGAAGCGATCAGACACTTCTTCAATTAGCAATTAAAAGGAAAACCGCTCATCTGAATCAATCAATTCATTGAGCTCGTTCCATCCTCCGGCCCGTTGGGACTGGAAAAGATTGAGATAAACCTTCACTTCTTCTTCTGAGTGCGCTTCCATCATTTCATCTACAGCTTTCTTGAGTTTCTTCTTATCTAATTTTTCAGGCAAATCACCTTCGACTGAGCCTTCGCCGTCATGTTCAATGCCTAATTGGTCCAGAAAACCAATGAGCATATCCTTTTTTGCTTTTAGCAACCACACCTGAAGTACCTGATCGGCAATTTCACTACTAGTTTTCAACTTCAGGTTACCAATCATCCAGCTAATTTGTTTATCGATAGGTTTTTTTTGGATAAAAATTGGGCGCAAATTACGCTTCTGGGCAAGACTTGCCAATACTGATTTATAAGCTTCCTTTTCCTCTGTCTTAAGATATTGAAAGATCTGTAAAGAAAGCCCCTCTGAAATGTACTGAAAGATTACGTTGCTTTGTAGCATTCGGGAATGTGCTTCTGTTCCATGATAAATCAACCTTCTCCAACCCTTGACCTTACATTTTAATACCGGAAAGTGAGATTAACCATACGATGCGAGTAACATACGTAACTGCCGGAGCCGCTGAAATGATATGTGGCAGCTGTTTACGAGATAATATTCTCGTGAAAAGGCTCCGCGATTTGGATTGTTCGGTAATCTTGGTACCTGTCTACACTCCGATCACAGTTGAAGGAGAAGACTCAAGTGATAATGCGCTGCTATACGGTGGCATCAGTGTCTATCTGGAGCAGAAATTTCCTCCGTTCCGATACTTGCCAGGATTTATGACAAAGTGGCTGGACCATCCTGGTATTGTCAGGTCCTTAACTAAAAAAAGAAAAATTGAAATCGAAGCTAAAAATCTTGGTGAGCTCACATTGTCAATACTGCGCGGCGAGAAAGGCAATCAACGACAATCCCTGAAAAGAGCCGTTCAATGGATAAAAAAAGAATCAAAACCTGATCTTATCAATCTCACCAATCTACTCATTGCTGGATTTGTTCCGTCCATAAAACGCGAGCTAAATTCACCCGTCATTGTTACCTTACAAGGAGATGACCTTTTCCTTGATGAATTAACAAAATCGCATAGAGACCTTGTCATATCCGAGCTGAGACGACTCGCATCACATATCGATGGGTTCATAACTTTCAGTCAATTCTATGCCAAGAAAATGTCAGATCTTCTGGAAGTTCCGGAAGAAAAGTTTCATCTGGTTAATCTGGGAGTAGACACTGATGAATTCAATGATTTTACTCGTCATCCCGTTAAGGATCCGACGATAGGATACTTTGGCCGACTTGCTCCAGAAAAAGGATTCCATAACATCGTTGATGCATTCATTGAAATTCATCAAGAATACAATCTGAGCAATGCCCGACTATGCGCTGGCGGGTGGCTGAGCCCAGCCGATCAAAACTTTTTTAATCAACAAATAGATAAATTAAAATCAGCTAACCTCATCAACTTCTTCGATCATGTCGGATCACCGGATCTGGACAAAAAGAAAGATTTCTTAGGAAGAATTGATGTCTTTTCTCTTCCAACCACTCATGAAGAACCTAAGGGACTCTCTGTTCTGGAAGCTCAGGCCTGTGGTGTACCCGTGGTCCAGCCTGATCATGGGATATTTCCAGAAATGTTAGCGGAAACCGAAGGTGGAATATTATATGATCCTATGGATTCAAAATCTTTAGCCAAAGAAATTGTGCGCTTACTAAAAGATAAAGATTATGCAAATCAATTAGGTAAAACGGGACGTAAAAAAACCTTTGAATTATTTAGCGCAAAAAGAATGGCGGAAGAAACACTGCAAATTTATAAACAATTCATAGGCGGTTAATCATATTTAGTAAGTGGCCCTGCCACCACTCAGATCGAAAACCGCTCCCGTATTAAAGCTAGCCTCTTCTGAAACTATCCAACAGGCTAAAGACGTGATCTCTTCAAGTGTTCCGCACCTCTTCATTGGAATTTTTTCAGTCATATAATCAACTTGCCACTGGTCAAGAGCATCAACCATCGCTGTACGAATCACTGCAGGCGCAATCGTGTTTATTGTAATTCCCGTTTCTGCATAATCTTTAGCTGCGCTCTTTGTTAAACCAAGGACTCCGGCCTTAGTCGCCGAATACGCAGTCATCCCAGCATTGCCTTCCTTCCCAGCAATCGAAGCAAAAAGTAATACCCTCCCGTAATTTTGTTTCTCCATGTGCCTCACTGCATATTTCGTCACAGAGAATGATCCTCGAAGATTAACAGCATAGACCTGATCAAAATCATTAACGTCAACTTCAGTAATCTTTTTCGCGTTTGGCCCAACGATCCCAGCGCAATGAACAACAATATCAATTTTCCCCTCCGCATTCACGACCTCATCAAAAGCTGAGCTCACTGCTGAGTCATTAGATATATCCACTTGGAATGAACTCGATTTCGGAATCTCTTGAACCGTTTTTTTTAGTAATTCTATATCCTTATCAAAAATACAGACCTTGGCACCCTCTTCAGCGAGCCTAATTGCGATTGCCTTACCTATACCATCCGCTCCCCCGGTAACGACAGCTACCCTTCCCTCATAACAATTTAAATTACGATTCATTTTGTTTTACGCTTCTTTATTGGCGCATAAGGATCACTGGGACCTTTTTTATGATCAACATATTTTGAAAGATCGCGCATTGAAATAACAACACACCCCTCCTCCTTCATTAACTTCATGTACTCTTTGAATTTATCCTGGTCACAATTGACCCAAGGATGATCCAGAGCAGGAACTCCATGAAAACAAATCACCGCAATTTTTCCGTTCCGGGCCTTGCTAATCGCCCATTTTAAATCTTCGATCCCCCACTTTGGGCCAGCGTATCCTGTCGTTGGAACGAGTAGCGGATGATCTTCTAATGGATCATAAACGGGGCCTCTGGATCCATATCCGCTATCTTTAAATTCTGGACCCACTCCACGGCGGGAAAAATGATAACCTTTTTCTTTAAGTACCTGAACCGACTTGAGGTCATGAGAGAATCCAGGATAAGCGAATGTCGTTGGCTTAGTGATTTTGTATTGATCACAACGAGCTTCAATATGTTCTAATTCCTCAGAAAATTTTTCACGCGAGATTCTCGTTACATTGGGATGAGTCTTGGTGTGATTACCAATTTCAAAACCCATGTCATTCAACTCCTTAATTTCCTTCCAGGTCACATAGTGCCTTTTATTTCCTAAGAACCCTAGGCCCTCAGTCACGTAAAAAGTAGCTCCAAAACCATACTCCTTAAGAACGCCAGCCACGAAAGTACGGTCAGACTTATTGCAATCATCAAATCCGAGAACAACCAATTTGTCCGGGATCGGTTCCAGTGCACTGACAGAAGCCACAATTAATGAAATCGCTAAAAATAGAACTGCTCTTATTATCCTCATTGACGTATTAATGTTTTATTTTTCGGGCATCTCCGACCCTAACAACTTTACCTGTATCAGCACTTTCAATTCCAGCAAAGCATAGAGCAAGTGAACGTAAATTATCTCTCGCGCTATTATCAGGCTCACGGCCCTCCTCTATTGCACACAAAAGTTCTCCCATTGTTCCTTGAAACCCATTTTCAAACCAACAACCCTCAAGAGGAACAACGCATTCACCTTCTTCTGTATAAATTTCTATTTCTGGTTGCTCATTAAGGCCTGGCCCACGACTCCTCAGTGTACCTTTCGTTCCCACTACTGTGGTAACATCTTCCTCCCCTAACTGGGTATGAGAATTGAAGGCCATTCTTACCTGCGACTCAGGATAATTAATTATTGCCGATGCTAATGCAGGCGGCGTGAATTTTTGCTCATTAAACCGAACAGCTGAAGCATAAACATCGACAGCGTCCTGACCGCGCATGAAGCAATTTGAAATATCAAACCAATGAACAGCAAAATCATAAAGTATTAGATGATGAATACTTTCAAATGCATCTATTCCAGTTATCCATGTCTGATCCCATTGCAGTGAAAGATCGACACTTACTACCCTTCCAATTAGTCCATCCATGATAGCGTTCCTCATGTATGAAAAGTGGGGAGCCCAACGACCGTTCTGATTGACAGCCAATTTAACTCCATTCTTATCCGCTAAGGAAACGAGCTCTTCACCCTGATCCAAATCAAGCACAAAAGGCTTTTGGCTAAGCACATGCTTTCCAGCTTCCAGAGCATCGCGAACTATGGGAATTCGATCATCTGGGTGAGGAGTTATATCAACAACATCAATATCTTCGTTATCTAAAATTTCCCTATAATCATCATGGACTTGAGCTTCAGGAAAGAACTTGTCCTTCTTTTCCTCTGCCTTCGAACGTGTCCTATTATGCATAGCAAAAACGTCCCATCCACAAACTTTATAAGCCTTTAAGTGAAAGTCACTGATCCCTCCTGTGCCGATTATTCCAATCTTAGGACTGTAATTCTTCGGTGCCGGAGGTAAATAACTGACGGGAGGAGGATCAATCGTCCGGACTTCCTTTTCTGGACTCAAACCATAATCATCATCATCTTCAGCCATTTTTTTATTATTGTTTTATCGTACCATTCTTGACGGTTCGGCTCATTGAAAGCAAGGTATTGATTAGTTTTGATAGCATTCGTTCATAGCATTCTTTTTTCACTTATGATGATCCTAGTAGGATCATCTAATGAGAAATCTGCAAAATTCTGGGCATTCGTTGTTCCTTCGGAGCCAATAACTCCTAATGTTCAGAATGGGAATTGGCCTATTAATCCAATTGATAATTTTATTTTAGATAAAATCGAAAGAGCAGGATATCAACCTAGTGAAAAGGCCGAGCCTCGCAAACTTGTGAGAAGAGCTTATCTAGATTTACTCGGAATTCCACCAACTACTGAACAACTAAATTCTTACCTGGAAAATAAAAATCCTAATGCTTGGAGTGAGCTCATCGAACAGCTCCTCGCTTCCCCTCTTTACGGAGAACGTTGGGGAAGGCACTGGCTCGATGTGGCCAGATACTCTGACAGTAATGGAATGGATGAAAATATCGCGCATCCTGAAGCTTACCGTTACAGGAACTATGTCATAAATTCCTTCAACCAGGACAAACCCTTCAACCAATTCATTGTCGAACAGATTGCTGGGGATTTATTGCCAGCAGAAGACTCCGAAAAAAAACGCGAACAGACGATAGCTACCGGGTTCTTGTCTGTTGGACCAAAGATGCTCGCGTGTGATGATCCTGATAAAATGAGGCGGGACATTGCGGATGAGCAAATTGATACGACCGGACGTGCTTTCATGGGAATGACATTCGGATGTGCAAGATGCCATGATCATAAATTTGATCCAATTTCCATAGAAGACTATTACGGACTAGCTGGAATCTTTATGTCCACCAAAACACTCAACAAGTACAGTGTTGTGGCACAACTGCATCACCATGATTTATCAACTGAGGAAGATAAGGAACGACGAAATAAAGTTACTCAGCTAGATAAGAAAATATCCACTAAGGGAATTGAGAAGGATACTAAGAAAAAACTTCAAGAGGAAGTATCAAAACTTAAAAAGGATTTATCGCCACCTTATGAAGTATTAGCCGTGACCGAATATCCGACCAAGGACGTCCGTGTTCACCTCAGAGGTGATTACCAGACCCTAGGAGACACGGTCCCAAGGAGACTCCCACCGGCAATTGCAGGACAAATTCAACACCCCATGCCCAGCGATCAGAGTGGACGCCTCGAATTCGCACGCTCAATCGCTTC
>JAAZZC010000227.1 GCA_014239335.1 Verrucomicrobiales bacterium | reverse complement strand
TCTCTGAGCGGAGTTCCTCCATCATTGGCTCGAACAGAAGCATGCCCCGCATGCTTACCTGTCATTAAATTGCATCGTAGAGGTGCACAAACCGGTGATCCTGCGTAAGCATTAGTAAAACGAATCCCTTCCTTTACCATCTGATCAATTCTCGGAGTCTTAATGTATGGATTGCCCATATGAGAGAGCTCAAAATAAGCTAACTCATCTGACATAATATAAACGATGTTAGGCTGTTTAGACTCAGCCCTAATCACGAGTAATGAGTAAAATATTAATACCGAGAGAATGTGTTTCATCAGTTTCATATAGCTTATCAACTTCAGGAAGAAGTTGGACCAAAAAATAATTATTTAAGAAGGCAATAAGACTACTTGATTGGAGCGGCCTTCATATTTCTATACTCAATGGACATTACCCTGCTACCATGAAGCTGAATGCCAACTTTCCCCTTTTTAGGAGCAGACTCTGACTCATAATTCATCACCTCTTTGCCACCGAGCCAGACAGTATATTTCTTTCCCTTTGCTCGAATTTTCATTGTGTTCCAGTCATCGAGTTTAAGGAGATCTTTAATGCCCTTGGCTTCGACAGGGTAGCCTTTGCCTGAAATGTACGGGGATCCAGTCATGTCCCTCTTCAGGGATCCCGAGATGCCAATCTGTATCTGCTCTCTTGAATTGCGCACATATATTCCCGAGTCAACGGTCCCTTTACCCATTTTAAAATCAAACTCCACTACAAAGTCCTCATACTCTTGAGATGTCCAAAGGGTTTGACCTTTTTTCTTTGGCCCATTTTCAAGCTTCAAAATACCGTCCTTAGCAGTGAACCAAATGTTATCTTTAGGGACCTCCCAACCCGTTAAGTCCTTACCGTTAAAAATTGACTTGAGACTAATTTCATCAGCACTTAGAGGACCGATCGAAACACAAACATACATACATAAAATGAAGGAAAAAAATTGTTTCATTTACAAATAATACCTGATTGCTATTACGCGGTCACGCTAATATTTTCAGTCTATTGTTTAGCCGCATGAGCCCCTTTAGGTGCCTGCGGCCACGGAGTCGTCCCGGGAGCCCATTCCTTTGGCTGCTTGGATCTGACTCGATCAACATGGTCCTTCAACCACTTTGGAGGGGACTGATTCTCTTCTTGCCCATAAATGTATGGTAGAGGAGGATCCATGAGCAATGGTTTGTCCCCAAGAGGAGGCCTTTGCTTAGTAACAGAGGCTAACCTTTTCGAAAGTTTTTTCACCATCTTGGGCCTCTCTTTAGCAATGTTATTTTTTTCACTGGGATCCTTTTTGACATTAAAAAGCATGTCCCCCATCAGCTTAAAGTCCCCTTTCCGAATCGTCGGCAACCGAACACTTCCACTCACTTCAAAAATAATCTCATCCCTTGGACTATCATTACCATTAAAGAGCATATCAATCATATTAATGCCATCAATGTTATCTGGGGCTGGCTCTTTGACTCCTGCAAGAGCATTAAAAGTTGGGAACCAGTCAGCAACGAACATCATGCCATTGTTCTTCGAACCTGGCTCTATATGACCTGGCCATCTAATTAAGCAAGGGACCCTAACGCCTCCCTCAAAAGTGGTATTCTTGGTACCACGATAAGGTTCACTCATCGACTCAAGAACGGGTCCGTTATCGTTAGTAAAAACAACGATAGTATTATCTTTGAATCCATTCTTATCAACTGCTGCTACGATTCTACCAACAGCAGCATCTAGCGATTTAAGCATCGAGTCTCTAATCGCTAACGGATCATTCTTATCCCCGTCGAAGTTTGGAGGAGGATTCAAGGGTCCGTGAACTGCATTAAATGGAACGTACAGAAAGAAAGGCTTATCCTTGCTTTGTACAGCGATTACCTTCTCAGCTTCTGCAGCAAAAAGATCCGTAGCATAGCCATCCTCCTTCAACGGCTTCTGGTTCCTGTGCCAGTCATACACCGCATATCTGGCAGGTGCATTATGAACAATCGTCTTGGTATAATAATCAATGCCCCATGCATAATGCCCGTACTGATGCATAAAACCCTGACCCATTGGAAGATGCTCTGGTAACCACTCCCCGCAATGCCACTTACCCACAATGGCAGTGAAGTATCCAGCATCTTTCAGGACCTCAGCGACTGTTCTTTCTTCCGAAGAAAGGGCATGGATGCGGCGCGTAGGTTCGCCCCTTTCGTTATGAGCTAACGTGAGACCCAATGCCTTCAGATAGCTCGGTTTTCCAAAGTCCTCTGAACGCCAATCCATCCAGTTCCTAAAAGAGTAACGCCCAGTCAAAAAAGCTCCCCGGGTCGGCGCACAAACTGAATGAGTATAATAATGGGTCAGACTCATACCGGAATCGGCAAACTTATCAATGTTTGGAGTGAGTTCTTTTTTCCCACCATTAAATCCCGGCTGATTCCAACCCATATCATCAGCAAGCATAAAAACAATGTTTGGCCTGACCTGATGGTTTTGTTTTGCAGAAACCTCAAAAATAACTAGGCACCCGAAGACTAGAGTTACTAGAAAATGGAATAGAGCGTTTTTAAATGTCATGAATAATCTTTATTAGCTGAGTTATGGCTTTTGTATACGAGTAACTTAAGATTTGCAACTTCACTCCTAAAAAGGGCTAAGTCAGTATAATAATAAGCGCCGTAAAATTCGGCTTCTCATGAGTTCATTTTTTCATCATGAT